>JAGWBB010000048.1:14834-42866 GCA_021296095.1 Desulfurellaceae bacterium
GTGACCATGAATATCATCCAGGACCCGCGCCAGGCGCTCACCACGCTGGTCTACGACGGGGTGTTCGAGCGCTTCCCCAGGCTGCGGGTAGCCACGATTGAGGCCATGGTCGGCTGGGTCGGCGAGTGGCTGGAGCGGCTCGACTATCGTTTCAACTACATGGGCCACACCTCGCAGATGAAGCGACCGGCCAGCGAGTATTTGGCCCGCAATATCTGGATCAACGGCGACCCCGAAGAGAAGATGTTTCCGCTGATGGTCCAGTTCCTGGGCGACGACCGCTTTTTTACCGGCTCGGACTATCCGCACGCCGAGGGGTTTGTCCAGCCGATCCAGAAGATTCGCACTGTGTTGTCGTCACTGCCGGCCGCGTCGGTGGACAAGATCCTGGGCGACAACGGCCGGAAGTTCTACGGCATTCGCTCCTGACCGCCCCGCTTCTTTGGTACGGCCAGCCGGATGGACCCGGTCGTTCCTACGCGGCCTGCGGCCAGACAGCCGAGACCGCGGTAGCCAGCCACCTGACCAGAGCCGCGTTGACCTCACGCGGCTTCTCCTGGGCCATCCAGTGCCCGGTCCGCAGCGTCACCTCGGTCAGATTCCGACAGTAGCGACGCATCGGTTCGGCCAGCCGGGAGTGGGTGCACTCACACACGTAATCGTAGCGGGCGTTCAGAAATAAGACCGGCAGATCGAGGTAGCCGTCGTTGTCGGCCGTCAGCGCATAGGCGGCGTTGGCCGCGTGGTTCATATACCACGAACTGGGACCGGAAAAGCCGTTGCGCTCCAGGGCCGAGACATAGCTGCTGAGTTCCTCGGCGCTGACGATGTCGCCATCCCGGGGCAGGTCGGGAATTGCGCGTGTGCCGATCATGCCGCGCTCGCGCCGGGCCGTCGCTGTTACCGCCGGTTTTCCCTCGCCGTCCGGATTGCCCTTGCGAAACAGCAGTTTCACAAACGCGGAGACATTGGCGTCCATGGGGGCGATGGCCTCGTCAAAACTCTCCTCGTAATAGCGCATATAGTCCCACTGGGCGGCCGGGAACTCAGCCTCGGGGTACAGCTGGCGGTCGGCCAGGCTCAGGGTGTGGTCCAGGCCCCGTTCGAGCGTGTAGTAGGGCACACACAGATTTGCGACCGCGTGGCAGCGATCCGGGTGGTGGCTGGCCAGGTTCCACACCACCGGACTGCCCCAGTCGTGTCCGACCCAGACCGCCTTGTCCGCGCCCAAGGCGTCGAGCAGACCGATCATGTCGCCGACGATCTTGTCCTGGGCGTAGTCGTGGTGGTGGGGATACACGGACGAGCGTCCATAGCCGCGCATGTCCGGGGCCAGGGTGCGAAAGCCCAGGGCGGCCAGGGCGGGCAGCTGGTGGCGCCAGCTGATGGACAGCTCCGGCCAGCCGTGGACGAAAATAACCAGCGGACCGTCTTCAGGACCGGCGGCCAGATAAAAGCTCGTATGGCCGTCCGTCTTGACCGTATGTTCGGTGATTGGCATGTCGTGTCTCCTTGTTTTTCATGGCCGTCTTAGCGTAAATGCTTGGAAGGAGCCAGCTGCCCCGACCAGAGGACTTGCACGCACGGATACCCGCGTATTGGATAGAGTATGTGGACCTGCTCGGAATCTGGAGCGAAGCGAGAAGACGGGATCGAGGGTACTCCCGGGAGAGATCTGTGACTATGAACCATACCGAGCACACAACAACGAATTTTCTGGATCGACTCCTTGAGCCATTCGGCGACTGCTTGACCCCGGAGGTAGCGGAGAAGCTCGTGAACCTGCGTGCGGACTCTGTGGTCCAGGCGCGTCTTGAGGAGCTTGCCGGAAAATCCACCGAGGGAGAGCTGAGTGAGAACGAGCGAGCGGAATATGAGAGCTACGTTCACGCCATCGATGTACTCGCCGTGCTCCAGGCGAAAGCCCGCAGCTTGTGACAATCTCCAGCCGAGATCGAATAGATGCTGGCGCGTTAAAACAGCGCGCCGCCCGGCAGCTCCTGGCCCAGCAACAGCCGTCCGTAGGACTCCAGCTTACCGTCAAGGTCAAAGACAAAGTGACACGCCAGGGTGTTCAGGTCGCGCTGTGTGCGCTGTAGCGGACTGTCCTGAAAATGGGCGTGCGCGCCACTGGCCTCGACAATGTCCTGGACGACTTTTTTACACTGCTGGACGGACATGGCCAGCTGGGTGGCCCAGCGAGCCCGGTCCTCGAGCGTGGCCGTGTTGCGCTTGGCGCACACGTCGTCAACCAGGTGCCGCAGCAGCAGTTCGGTTTGACACACCTCGGTTTCGGCGCGGGCCAGCCGCATCCGTGAGGCCGACCGATCAAGCTGTTTGCTGGCGTCAAGCAGCACCCGCTCGGTCAGCCGGTCTCGAAACAGCCGCAACGCCGTTTTTGCCTGGCCCAGAGCCGGCATGGTGGCGGCCAGGGTCAGGATCGGCATCATCGGCGTCCGGTACAGCGGGCCGGCGTGGAGGTGTGAACCGGGTCCATGACCGCTCATCATCTCTCGCATCGACACCGCCCGCTCCTCGGGGATGAAAGCGTCATCAATGACCACGTCGTTGCTGCCGGTGGCGATCATGCCGTCAACGTACCAGGTATCTTCGACGCTGACTTCAGAAATCGGCAGGGCGAACCAGCGCGGCTCGGGCCTGCCGTCGGGCCTGATCTCGGTTGCCGCCGGGATCACCCAGTCCCCGTGCATCACGCCCGTTCCCCATTGCCAGCGGCCGTTAATCCGAAACCCGCCCTTTTCGGGACGGACGGTGGCGGTCGGCGAAATCATGGCCGGAGCCAGCACATAGCTGCGCGAGGCAAACAGCTCTTTTTGAAACGGCTCGGGAAACTGGCTGAAGATCCAGTTGTGCTCGATGTAAAAATTGGACACCCAGGCGGTTGAGGCGTCGCCCTCACCCAGGGCCACCCCGACCTCGAAAAAGGTGTCCATATCGAGTTCCAGTCCGCCGTAGCATTTGGGCACCATCAGCTTGTAGATCTCGGCCTCTTCCAGGGCCTTGATGACGCTATCGACCGGCTTGCGTAGCCGTTCGGCCTCGGCGGCGTGTTCGGCCAGCAGCGGTATCAGGGCGCGGGCGCGTTTGACCAGCTCGGGGCCGGTTGTGGAGGGCGGCTGGGTGTTCTGAGGCTCGCGTGCTGACATGGCTGTGTCCTTTCCCCCGGCTGGGTTCAGTCTGTATACCATCCGGCTCAGGCGTGCGCCTAGCCCTGCGGAGTTTTCTTGGAGGGTGGTTTGGCGTATAGTGGGCCGCTGCCTTGATGAATGAGCGGAACGTAAGGAGGGAGAGCATGACGAACACGGCATCAAACGGCTCGGGGACGACGACAAACGGCCGGGCGAACGGCGCGAAGTGGCACGACAAATATCCGCATCTCGACCGGGAGCCGCTTGCCGCCGAGGTCTTCACCTCACCCGAGCAGTTCGAGCTGGAGCGAGAGCATATCTTCAAGAAGGTCTGGCTCAACGTGGGCCGGGTCGAACAGCTGCCCAATCCGGGCGACTACTTCGTGAAAGATATCGCCATGTGTCAGACCTCGATCCTGGTCGTGCGAGGTCAAAAGGGCGACATCCGCGCCTTCCACAATATGTGCTCCCACCGGGGCAACAAGATTGCCTGGGATGAACGGGGTTCCTGCCAGCTGTTCACCTGCAAGTTTCACGGCTGGTCGTACGCCTTGGACGGTGCGCTCAAATTCGTGCCCGACGAAGAGAACTTCTTCGGGCTGCAAAAAGACGAGTTGGGCCTGACACCGGTCGCCTGCGAGGTATGGCAGGGGTTTGTTTTTATCAACGTCGATCCCCAGCCGCAGGACACCCTGGCCGAATACCTGGGCGAACTGGGCAGCAGCCTGGACGGTTATCCGTTTGGCGAGATTTCGGCCACTAGCGCCTCGTGGACGACCGAGGTGCGGGCCAACTGGAAGCTGGTCAAAGACGCTTTTCAGGAAATCTACCACGTCGGCTTTCTGCACCGCCGCTCCATCCCCGACTCCTTCACCAGCCCAACCAACCCCTACGCCCATGTCCTGGACTTTCGGCTCCATCCCCGCCACGGCAGCGCCTCGGTCTTTGGCAATACGGACGTTGAGCCGACGCCGGTGGCGTCCCTGGCCTTCAGACACGGCACTTTTCTGATCCGCAAGGATTTTGACATGAGCGCCCTGCCGACCGGGGTGAATCCGTTGCGTCACACAGACTGGACTCTGGATCTGAACGTCATCTTTCCGTGCTTTTTTGTTGACGTGTCCGAGGGCTCGTACTTCACCCACAATTTCTGGCCCATCGCGGTGGATCGGACGATCTGGCACTCGACCCAGTACTTCCCCAAAGCCCAGACCGTGGGCCAGCGTTTCATGCAGGAGTACGGCCACGTCCTCTTCCGCGATATCATTCTGGAGGACGGCCGGACCCTGGAGGAGACCCAGCGCATGCTGGACTCGGGCGCCAAAAAAGAATTCCACCTCCAGGATGAAGAAATCCTGGTTCGCCATAGTCACCGGGTGGTCGAACAGATGATCGCCGGCCAGCCTGTTTCAGCCGGCACCCGAAAAGAGGCCGCCCATGCCTGAGTCCGGTCTGCCCGAGGCGTTCCGCGACCTGGAGCCGTGGCTGGGCTGGTGCCTGGCAACCGAGACGGAGCGTAGCGACAAGCGTCAGGCCAGTAGCCAAGATGAGTTGCAGGCGTTTTATGACGCGTTGCTGGCCCGGATGGATGCCGTCTTCGCCTATCTGGGGCAGTTTCCGCCGGATGAGCTGCCGGCTGAGGCTCAGCGGCTGTTCCTGCTGGCCCTGTCTCTGGCCGAGGTCGCGCCGGCTATCGAACAGTTCGGCCAGCCCCAGGTGGTGGACGGCTACGACATAGGCCGGGTGACCCCAGCCCGGCGCGGCATCAGCTAAGGTACGGTGCCCCTCTTTTATTGAGGCGGCGCTGAAGATAATAAGAGGAAGACCTCCCGGCCACCTCAAGAGCCGGGAGAAGCTGCACGAGGAGGACAGCGTATGCATTTCATGTGGTTTACTGAGCGGGCCTACCATTACGATCCTGAGGAGGATCTGACCAGGTATAATGAACTGGAAACCGATATCGTCCGCAGGCGAAGCTTCTTTGGCGCGCCCAACCGCCTGTTCGACCGCAAGCATGGCGCCCGGCTCCTGAACCAGTACCTGGACGAGAAGATTTATACCGATCAAGAGCTGCTGGATTTCGACGGTGTGATGCTGAACGAGCACCACGGCACGCCGTTCTGTCTGGGTGCGGTCATGGACGTTGAGGCCTCTATCCTGGCCAAGGCCACCCAGCGGGTCAAAATCGCCCTGCTCGGCAATCCCGTGCCGACCGTGTCCAACGCCCTGCGTCTGGCCGAAGAGCTGGCCATGATCGACCTCGTGTCAGAGGGCCGCATGGTGACCGGCTGGGTGCGTGGCGCCGGCTCCGAACAGCTGGCCAACAACGCCAACCCGGCCCTCAACCGCGAGTACTTCGAGGAAGGCATTGACTTCATTCTCAAGGCCTGGACGACGCCCGGTCCGTTTCGCTACGAGGGCAAGCACTTCCACTTCCGGCATGTGAATCCGTGGGTGCTGCCGTACCAGCAGCCCCATCCGCAGATGTGGATTCCCGGCCTGATCAGCCCTGACACGGTTTTCTGGTGTGCCAAGCGGCGCTACCCGTATGTCGCGCTGGCCACCCGCCTGGAGCCGACCCTGGAGCTGTGGGACTTCTACGCCAAGGCGGCGGCCCGCGAGGGCTACCAGGCCGGACCCGAGAACTTCGGCTATCTGCAGCCGGTGATGGTTGCCGACACCCAGGAGAAGGCCGAGGAAATGGGCAAACGCATTCTGTACGGCGGGGCGTTTGCCCACTTTGCCCGTCCGGAATGGATGTTCCCGCCGGGCTATAACTCAAAAGCGGCGACCCGGCGTCTGGCCCAGAGCAACTTCGGCGTCAACGCGTCCGCCAAGCCCCTGTACGGCGAGGGCTTTGAAAAGACCGACGAAGAGGTCGAAGGGGTCAAGGACATCATCTACAGCGGCTATCCCGATGTACTGAAAGACATGGTCATGATCGCCGGCACGCCGGACAATGTGATTCCCAAGCTCAAGAAGATTCAGGACATCCTGCGGCCCGGCATCTTCTCCTTCTGGCTCGACGGGCCGGTTCCGGCCAAGGATCGCAAGCGTTGCCTGGAGCTGATCAACCGCGATGTCATCCCGGCCATGCGCGAGCACGGCAAATCGCTCGGTCTGGTCAGCCCGTATGAGCGAGCCCCCGGCTCGGTCGCGCTGAACGGCAGCGACCCGGCTCCGGTCAGCGACCCGCAGGCCCTGGCCGAGCTGATGGCGGCCTAAGTCTTTCTCGAACAGCTCAGTCAGAAGAGCCTCTGTGAAGCCGAAGGTGGCTTCCAGAGGCTCTTGTCTTGTGAAGAAGGTCTCATAAGAAGAGTTCCACTATAGTCAAGTTATCACCTTTTCTGCCCATATAGGCAGCGCATTCCTCGTGCCAACCGTGTATAGGAAGTGGCCTGTCTGTCTGGTGTCGGTACGCAGTCTGCACCAGAGGCATGACGGGGCATGACGGGTTCATCAGTCCCCTGACCGCCCACGGGCCGGTGAGCAGGCACCCCGGAACTTGCCGCCGGCAGTCTGTGAGAGAAGAGGAGCCGAAGATATGCAAACTCGAACCGTGCTGACCCCGATATCGCTGATTCTTGCTAGAGGGTGTTATGCACTTTTTTGCTGCGATTCATTTTCCTCAGAGAAATCGCTGACTTGCAGGAACTACCTCGGCGAAACCTGAATAAAATCAATGGGTTGTCAGAAGTTCCTAACACGCTCTAGCGGCCTGTTCTTGCTGGCCGGTGTCCTTTTCAATACGCACCCTGCCCTGGCGCAGGCGCAGCTCGACTGCCCACTGCCTGACGGCGTGACTCCGCCGCCGCCTCCACCTGTGACGGCGCAACAGGTGGAAGACGGCAGCGCCAGCCTGACCGACTTCGCCCTGGCCGTGAGAGACATCTTTGTGAGCGAGCCGGGCATTACGACCCTCAAGCAGTTAGCCTACGTTGGCTGTCTTTTCAGGCAGGAGGGGGGTCCGTGGCGTTCCGGTTCCACCTATGTCGTGAGACTGGCGCCCAGCGACAGGGTGTTCATTCACACGAAGGACATGGCCTTGTCCGGCAGGCAACTCAACCCCGTAATTTATGAAGCGATCCTGCACGCATTGGGAATCGCTCCGGCCGACCTGACCAGCCCGGCGGCGTCCAGGACCGCCTTCGCTGCCGCCGCCGCCAGGGAGGGCAGCGCATTCAATGTGCCTGATATCCCGGGTGCCTCCGGCTATGCCATCGCCCTTCTCTCGGGCATCTCGGGGCAACCTGTCGTGGTGCTTGCCGGATTTGATCTTGACTCGTCTCACTTGTCCGCAGAGGAAATTGAGCATATCGAACCGCCCGTTAGGGCCAGGGATGTGGTGGATCGGGCAACCTTGCAGGCCTTCGTCACGGCTGCGGGGGAATACTTCACCGGACTTCTTTCGTCCGGCGATCTGACCGCAGTCTCGAAAGCCAGGGCCATCCTGCGTGATCCGAACGGACCGTGGAGACAGGGGTCCGTCTACGTCGCCATCATGGAACGTGTCAGCAGGATCATCACGCTTCACGGAGGGTTCCCGGATCGGTTCGAGTTTCGACAAGGAGGGATTGCCACCGACATTGCGACCGGAGAACTCGTCGTGGAGCAGCTCATCCGCGCCGCGGAAAGTGGCCCGGACGGCGGCTTCTGGGAGTATTACTTCGACAATCCCGCCGACGATGCCGACAGCGCCGAAGTCCCCAAGGTCGGCTACGCCCGCGTGTTCACCGCTCACATCCCGAGGCCGGACGGCAGCATCATCTCGATCGACTACATCGTCAATTCGGGATTTTATCTGGCCGCAGATGGTCTGGGGGATCTGGGGGGACGGCTGGAGAATCCGGGCCCGCACTCGTTTCAGAGCGGGATCGGTGCGCTGTGGGGCTGGGTGTGCGAGGCCGAGCGGGTAGAGATCGAGATCGCGACCGAACAGGGTGCTGTTGGGCAGCACGTGGCGGCGTATGGCCTGAAGCGGGGGGATACGCTGGATACCTGTGGGGACACGGATAATGGGTTTGTCTTATTGCTCAACTGGAACCTGTTGGGCGCTGGTGAGCATACCGTGACCACCTTGGTCGATGGGGTCGAGCTGGGCCGGACGACGGTCACGGTGACGACGCTGGGGCAGGAGTTTGTGGAGGGGGCCGTGGGGGAATGTGTGGTGGAGGACTTCCCGGACCTGGGGCAGACGGTCACCCTGGAGTGGCGGCAGAACAGTCAGAACTTCGTGATTACGGATGTGCAGTAGGGGCGACCCATGCAAAGTGTCAAGTTTGCAACGTGGCCGGGCGCCTATTCGCCATTGACCGAAAACGCGAGCAGGGCATTGCCCGGCACCCCGCCCCGATAGCCGTAGCCGGAGTGGACATACAGCATGCCGTCCACAATGGTTGGCCCCGGGCCGTCAAACGAGCCGCCCTTGGTCGGGACGCCGTTGGTGCTCGCATACTCCTGGAGGGCGTTGTAGTCCCAGATGACAGCGCCGGTGTCGGTGGCATAGCCGCGCAGATGGCCGTCGACCGACCCGGAAAACACCACGCCGGGCAGGGCCGACACCGCCGCGGACTGGGCCGGACTGCACTGTGGTCGGTCGCCACAGCCGACCGCCGGGACGTGCCATTGCCGCGCGCCGCTTTCGATATCCAGGGCAAACAGGCCGCCCCCAACGCTGCCGTCCAGGACCCGGGTCCAGCTTCCGTCCGCCTGCTCGACCGTCTTCCGAACGACATCCGACAGGGCCACATAGACCTGGGTGGCATCGGCCGCCGAGCCCCACTGAATCCCGCCCAGCAGGCCGCCCTTGCCGACCCGCTCCTGCCACAGCATTGCTCCGTTCCGGTCCGGGTCAAGGGCGTGCATCACCCCGGACTTTTGGCCGGCCAGGAGGATCCGCCGCCCGTCGGGCAGGATCCGCAGGATGGGGGAGGAGGCGAAGTCCAGGTCCGGGCCGCGCGCCTGCGGACAGTTGGTATCATCCTCCAGCTCACAGGCCGTGTTCCAGGCGTCGTTGGGCGTGAATTGCTTCGACCAGACGATGGCGCCGGTGCGCAAATCGAGGGCCACGACCGCATCGCTCGTCAGCGAGACCGGGTCGGAATAATTGTCGCCCGTGGCCACATACAGGCGGTTGCGCTCGGGGTCGAGCGTCGGGGAGGACCAGACCGTGGCGCCGGACGGCCCCCATAACTGCACGCCGATGGCATTTTTGCGAACCGGCGCCGGGGGATCTGGAATGGTATACGCTTGCCAGACCAGCTGGCCGGTAACACGGTCGAGCGCCATGACCGTGCCGCGAAACGTACAACACTCGTAGGTGGGGTCGGCGCCGGCGAGTTCCTCCAGGGAGGTGGTGGCCACGTAGAGCCGGTCGGCGTGGGTTTTGGGCGAGCCCGTAATCCGCGCCAGGGGATGGGCGTTGACGTTCACTTTCCAGAGTTCCTGGCCCGTGCGGGCATCCAGCGCATACACGTTGGCCGCCGCGTCGCCCGCATAGACCACAAAGCGCGGCGGGGTCGTGCCCGGCAGGCTCTCGACCACCATGGTTGCGCGGACCCCACTGTCCGTTTTCACCGACCAGTACAAGCAGCCGGTTTTGGCATCGAGCGAATAAATACGGCCCTGGAGCGAACCGATAAACACCCGGCCGCCGACCACCGTCGGCTGGGAAACCCGAAAACCCATGGGCAAGCCAAACACCCATTTGACCTGCAGCGCAGGCACCTGGGCGGCGCTGAGCCCGGCGGCTTGGGCAGGTTGGAAGCGGGTGTTGAAGGGATCGACGCCCCAGCCGTTCCACTGTGGGGCGCCGTCTTCCACCGCAAAGGTCCCCGGTGCGTCGGCACAGAACCCGGCGACCGTTGCATCTGTGTCGGTCGGCGGCGGCAGCGTCTTGCCGGTTATCCATTCCGAGAGGGCCTGCCGTTCTGGACCGGTCCGCATCATGCCGAGGAACTTCATCCTGCCACGTTCCAGAGAATTCAGGACCGTTGAGGCGGGCAGGCGCGCCATGGCGTCACGGTGTGGCGCGCGTTTGACCTGCCCCTCGTGGCGGTGTGCGCAGTACGCCTGGTAGAGCGCGGCGCCGTCGCTTTCCCCTTGTGGTGGAGAGAGCGCCCAGCTCGGAGCACGGCTCACGCTCGACACCAGCAGGCCGATCACAAGAGCCTGGATCATAACCTGTATTTTTCGCTTGAGAGACCCCTTACGGACAGACATCCACCGACCTCCTTCTTCCCGCTGTGCCCTCTTTTGCCGGGGAGAGTCTTGTCTGTCAAACCTTCCCACTCCCGCTCCGGCAGTGTTCAGTGTGGGAGCGAGGGCGGACTCATCTCCAAAGGCGCATCATAGCGTTTATGTCTGATGGGCAAGCACCGACCTCCCGGCCCTGGAGCTTATCCTTGCTGGGCTTCCATGTAGCTACGCAACACCGCGTTGATCCGCGTCTGGTAACCCCGGCCCTGCGCTCTGAACCAGGCCAATACGTCGGTGTCTAACCGCAGGGAGATCGCCGCCTTGCCAGGGGGCATGACCACGGTGGCCTTTGACCAGTCGAAGTCCCCCTCTGCCGCCTCCCTGGCTGGCTCTTGACCGGCAGCGCGCTCCCGCCGCAGCCGTGGCCAGTCGGTTCTGGTCTTATCCTTCCGAAGGGTCGCTTCCCTCAGTGAGATACTGGTAATAGTTTTGTCTTTCATCGTGCCGTGCTCTCCTTGCCGTGATGACTCGACAGTCGCCGTCCCGGACTGTGTAGATCACCGTCATTTCGATTCCATCGACCAGCCCGACCGCCAGCCACCGGGACTCTCCTCGCCGGGCCGAGGGCACGATCAGGACAGGGCCTGCAAAAATCCGGATAGCATCGAGAAAATCGCTCCTCCGCCTCTCTAAAACCCTCTGCCGCTTGCCTTCATCCCATTGGAAGGTCTGAAAGAACGGTGTGTCTCGCGCTATGCTTGTCTCTCAGAGATATCGGTTGCCTTCTTGCCGATACAATTGTATATACTAACCGGAAAATCTCAAGCGCTAAGCTGGACCCAGAGGAGCATGATTCGGATGAACGCCGTGTTACGAGCCTCCAATGAAACCTCCATCATTGCGTCCTGCTGAGAACTGATGTTACGAAATCGCAAATTCCCACTCCCTCCAGCGTTTCAGAAGCAGCTTGACCAAGTTCGCATGATCGGGCGTCTGGAGCCGTTCCTCGCCGAAGAGATATTAGCTGCTGATTATGAGGATGAGAGATTAGACTTCGCTGTCACTCGTCTGTGTCAGACGAGAGGATTCAAGCTGCGCAAAGTGCAGCTTCAGGAAGCGCTCACCTTGACCCACGAAGCCCGTTATCACGCTGCCGCACCTTTGTTGCTCATTGTTGCGGATGGATCTGAGCGTCTGAAGGCGGTGACCCCATCCATGCCAGGACGGCTGCCATGGCCATGGTCAGCCGGTCGTAGAGCCATCCGCTGAAGTGCGCGCGGTGGCGCTCAAACGCTTCGTCAAGCACTGCCTTCGGATAGAGCCGCCCCTGGGCGACGACGGCTTCCAGAGTCGAGAGCGCGGCCAAGTCCCGGGTGGGATTTTCTCGGAAGAGGAGGAAATCTGCCGGGGCGCCGTCCTGGAGTGTCCCGAGTTTGGGCACGCCCAGGAATTCCCCGGGCCAGCGCGTCGCCGCCACCCAGGCTTCCTCAGGCGTGAGGCCAGCTTCTACCAACAGGCGGAGTTCCCCGTGAAGGCTTGCGCCCGGGACGACAAACGACAGGGGCGTGTCGCTTCCTGCGTGAATGCGAACCCCGGCTTCGTGCAGGCGTCGGACCGTTTCTTTCATCTGAGGCAGCGCCTTGCCGAGGCTTGCATAGGCGGGCAGAAAAGCGTCAAGCGGTCGCCAAAAGACTGCCCGGTACCAGCGCGGCAACAAATGCGCCGCAGGGTCATCGAGCAGCCGCGCATAGTCGAGCGATCGCGCCGCCTGAGCCCACATGAAAAGGGTGGGCGTATGAACCAGTTTCTGCTCCACTGAGGTCTGCACAATGAAGTCAATCCGCGTTGGATCAAGGTTCCGCCAGGACGCTGCCCACGCCCCAAGCCGCGCCGCCGCGCTTGCGTCTGGGTCGTCTTCGTGCAGCGGGACTCCAGTCAGATGCTGAACGTCGTCCAGGCCGGCTGCTTCAAAGGGGACGGCAAAAGGAATATGCCCGGCAACCGGCAGGTTATGCTGCTGCGCCGCGTGACGGATCGCGGTGAGGACATTCGTGGAGAGGGACCAGTATACTTTCACACAATCGACGCCCGCTGCTGCGACTTCATCAACCGCTTTTCGGGCTGCGGCAGGGCTGCCGACAGGCCAGTGCAAGGGAGAGAAGGAAGGGTCGCCATCGAGAATGGGGCCGCAGGCAAAGAACCGCGGCCCGGGATACGCGCCATCCAGGACCTTTTGTCGCTGCGCGACAGGCGTTGTATCGAAACGTCCGGTGTCGCGCACTGCGGTAACCCCATGCATGAGAAAGAGCAGCCCGAAGAGTTCCCACTCGCCGGCCACATTGTGCACATGCATGTCGATGAGGCCGGGCAGCGCGTAGGTGCCAGCAAAGGGGGTGGTCGCCTCGGATTCCCTGCCGGTGGGGGCATCAGCCGTAATCGACACAATCCGCCCGTCCTGGACCGTGAGAGTCTGTCCGGCTCGCCGGTCACGCCCCGGGTTCATCACGGTCACATCGGCAAACACCAGCCGCTCCTGGAGCGGAACCGCAATCGGCGGAGGCTGGAGTATAAACCATCCCCCTGCCGCGAGCAGCCCGAGGAGAACCCCTGTGACAGCCAGAACCGTGAGGATACGCCGTATCATTCGTTGTTCGGTCTGCCGTCTTTCCTGAGGCTCCGCCAGAAATCGACCTGGACGCTTGACACAAGCCCAGACGCGCAGGTCGGATGAGCGGAGCGTAATCCGACGGGCACGACCGTGTCGGCTGACGCCTGCGGCTCAGCCGACCTACAAGACCGACTCATGCTCAGTGCAGGCTCGGCATGACCTCTTTGGCAAACAGCTCCATCGACTGCTGGCTCTTGGCCGGGTCCAGGCCGGGCAGGTGCATGCCCATGACAATATGGGTCGTGCGGATGGCGGCGGTCATGCGTTCGAGCTCGCCGCCGACCTCTTCGGGGGTGCCGACGATGGGCGCGCCAATGAGCTGATCGGTGACGTTGCGCAGCTCTGAGGCGGGCGGCAGCTGGGCGAATTTTTCGGCGCCGGCAAAGTCCTTGGCCTCGGCCAGCCAGCGGCCGTACCAGCTCAACATGTAGTGCAGGTGGTCCTGGACATTGTCCCAGGCCTGATCGCGGCTGGCCGCGACATGCACCCAACGGAGCTGGGCGGCGTGAAAATCCTTGGGATCACGGCCGTGGGCGCGGAGCGCCGTGTCGTAGGTCTCCTGCGCGGTTGGATCGGAGGTGCCCAGGAAGTGGCAGCCCATGCGGCCGGCCCGCTCCACGGCTTTTTTCTGGCCGGCTCCGATCCAGATCGGCGGGTGCGGTGTTTGGGCCGGTTTGGGCACCAGGCTGATGTTCTTCAGATCGTAGTGTCGGCCCTGGTAGGAGAACGGGTCCTGGGTCCACATGCCCCGAATGACCTCAATGCCTTCTTCCAGCCGCGAGGCGCGTTCTTTGCGGGGAATGCCGTAGCCCTCAAACTCGGACGGGGCATAGCCCTGGCCAAAGCCCATATCGAAGCGACCGTTGGAGATGACATCGACGGTGGCCGCGTCTTCGCCGACCCGCACCGCGTTGTGCAGGGGCAGCAGCAGCAGAAAGGTCCCGATCCGCACCCGGTTGGTCATGGCCGCAATCGCGCCGGCAATCGGTAGCAGGGATGGTGAGTAGCCGTCCTCGGCAAAGTGGTGCTCGGTCAGCCAAACCGTGTCGTAGCCGAGTTCTTCGGCAATCTGGGTCTGTTTGAGCTGTTCGGCATAGAACTCGGGAAAGGGCTTGCGCCACTGGGGGGGATTGCGAAAGGGAAACAGCAGGCCAACGTCCATGGCATTCTCCTTTATTTCATGCGCCAGTTGGGTTTGCGCTTTTCGACAAACGCCCGGGTGCCCTCGACGGCGTCTTCGGATTCCCACACCGAGGCCATGAGTTCCGTGCCCATGCGGTAGGCATAGTCCATGGGCAGCTCCAGGCCCATGGTCGCCAGGTTACGGGTCGCGCGCACGGCCAGGGGCGCGTTTTGACACAGCGTCTCGGCCATTGTGACGGCGGTCGGCAGCAGATCGGCCTGAGGCACGACCCGGGTGACGAGACCGATGCGGTGGGCTTCCTGGGCGTCGACCGGCTCGCCGCTCAGCAACAGCCACATGGCGTTTGACAGGCCGATCAGGCGCGGCAGGCGAAAGGAGCCGGTCGGCGGGCACAGGCCGACCTTGACCTCGGCCAACCCAAATGTGGCGTTGTCCGAGCAGATACGGATGTCGCACGCCAGAGCCTTTTCCATGCCGCCGCCAAAGGCGGCGCCGTTGATGGCGGCGATGGTCGGCTTGCCGCTGTCCTTGCTCAAGCCCTCGACGTTGCGAATGCCCACGCTCGATTTCTTGCCCGTCGCCTCGCGCTCCGAGGCTTCCTTGAGATCGCGTCCGGCCGAAAAGGCCCGGTCACCGGCGCCGGTATAAATGGCGACCCAGGCGTCGTCATCGGCCGCGAACTTCTTGTCGGCCTCGACCAGCTGCCTGAACAGCTCTTCGCCCATGGCGTTCATGCGCTCGGGCCGGTTGAGGGTGATCGTGACAATGTGGTCGTGTTTTTCGTACAGGACGTAGGACATGGGTGTGCTCCCGCAGGTCTCAGCCGCCGAAATAACTCTTGGGGTTCTCGACCGTCATGGTCTGAATCGTGCCCTCGCTGACCCCGGCTCGGCTCAGGGTCGGAATGATGTTCTTCAGAATATGGCTGTAGTTGTTGTTGGGGCAGGCCGCCACAAAATCGTCCCAGGTCTTGCTCGGCCGGCCCATCAGGCAGTGCACGGCGTCGTGGGACAGCATGACCCGGTCATAGCCGACGGCCAGCAGACCGATCAGCGAGGCCAGGCGCATCTTGTCCGGGGCGATCACGTCAATGCCGAAGCGGTCAAAGCCCAGCCACGCCCCGCGCTCCAGGATGTCGAAGTAGTAGCGCATGTCGCCGACCCCGCAGGCGTGGCCGATCAGCACCCGGTTGAAGTCAACCCCTTCCTCTTCAAAGACGTCCAGCGTCTCGCGGCCGAACGGACCGAGTTCGTCGTTGTGGCACAGAATCGGCACGCCGGTCGCGGCGTGGGCGCGGGCCGCAGCGCGCAAACAGTTCTCCTCGTGCTTGCCCAGGCTGGTGGCGGTCTCGGTCATGCCCGGAATGCCGCCGGTGGCGGTCTTGATCAGGCCGGCTTTGATGCCCGTCTTGTCCATGCCCTCGGTGATCTCGCGGACATAGACTTCGGCAATGTCATCGGCCGCCAGGCTGCGGAAGTGGGGCGGAATGCCCAGCGCCTCGTTGTACAGCCCGGTCGCCATGATGACGTTCAGACCGGCCTTGTCGGCGCATTCCGCAGCAAACTCGGGGTCGCGGCCCAGCTCCATGGGGCACGGATCGACAAACGAGGTGACGCCCAGAGATTTGATTTCTTGCAGTTTTTCGACCGCCCCGGCGATCTCTTTTTTGCGATCAAAGCGCCAGTTGTCCCACTCGTAGCCGGGAAAACCGACGGTCAGATGCTCGTGGATCAGGGTGAAGCCCAGATCGTCCGTCGTCTTGTCACCCAGGACTGTTTGCACCTTTGCCATACTTCACGCTCCTTTCGTCGGATCGCTCCCTGTCAAAGCATACCCCGGTGTGTATCGCAAGGCGCCGGCCCCGTCCTTGCCGAGGCGCGAGGGGACGGCCATAATGCGGGCCATACATTCCACGAACTCAGGAGTATACCGTATGCCAGACACGACCGAGCGCCAGCAGCGTTTCCTCGATATTGCCGCCGCCCACGCCGAGGACTTCAAAACCCGCGTTGCCGAGCATGACCGGGACAGCAGTTTCCCGCATGAGAATGTCGCGGCGATGCAGGCCTCCGGCTACACGGCAATGCTCGTGCCGGAGGAACTCGGCGGGGGAGGGGGGCTGCCGCACGATCTCACCCTGAGCCAGGAACGCCTGGCCCAGGGCGACCTGCCGATGGCCATTGCGGTGAATATGCACCACATTGTTGTCGGTCTGCTGGCCGACCTGTGGCGCCTGGATCAGCGTGGCCAGGGACCCCAGCTCGACGCCATCGAACCGCTGCTCAGGGCGACGGTCAGCGACAAGCTCGTCTTCTGCGGGCCGGTCAGCGATCCCCGGATGAACAGTTCGGTCGGCTTTGCCGGGATCAACGACACGACCCGTCGGGCGACCAAGGTGGACGGCGGCTACCGGATCAACGGCCGCAGCGGGTTTGGCACAATGTCAGCGGGGGCGGACTATGTCTTGACCACGGCCCGTTATGACGACCCGGATACGGGTCCCCAGTGTCTGCTGTGTTTCATGCCGGCTACGGAAGACGGTATTCAGGTGCAGACCAACTGGGATACCCTGAGCATCCGCTCGTCGCAGAGCAACGACGTGGTCTGGGACAATGTGTTTGTCGGTGACGACGCGGCCGTCCTGCGCCCGGCCCAGACCTGGGACGCGCTGGCCAACATCACGGCTTCGTGGTGGGTCGCCTCGGGCCCGGCGTGCTATCTGGGCCTGGCCCAGGCTGCCCGCGATTACGCCATGGACTGGGTGGCGGGACGCCGTCAGGAGCCGTTCGATCAGCCCATGACGCACTATCCGAGCAATCAGCTGTTGGCGGCCGAAATGGAGATTGGGCTGCGCGCGGCGCGGGCCATGCTGTACGACGCGCTGGCCGCCCACGACGCGCTGGAGCGGCGCGTTGAGGATGATCTGGTGAACCTGATCGCCTGTTATCAGTTTGTGATGGAGAGCGGCTTCCAGATCGTGGATAAAGCCATGCGCATGGTCGGCGGGGCGGCGCTGTTCAAAAAGAACCCGCTGGAGCAGATGTACCGCGATGCCCGAGCCGCCATCATCCACCAGCCGTTTGCCGGTATGGAGGGCAAGGCCCTGCTCGGGCGGCGCGCCTTTGGCCTCCCAGTCTACACCCAGCCACGTTTTGTGTGACAAGAAACCCATCCACAAGGAGAAAGCCATGGCAGACGCGACAGCGGTGGTCAGCGCCGCACGAGAGAAGGCCCGCAAGGTTGCCCCCAAGCTCATCGAGCTGAGCGAAAAAGTCGTCTACGGCGATGTGTGGGAGCGCAGCGGTTTGTCCAAACGTGACCGGAGTCTGATTACCGTTGCATCGCTGATGTCGATGTACCGGCCCGAGCAGTTGCGGCTCCATCTGCAACGCGCCCTGGACAACGGCGTCACCCAGGAAGAGATCGGAGAACTCATCACCCACCTAGCGTTCTACTCCGGCTGGCCGACGGCGATGACCGCAGCCACGATCGCCAACGAAGTGTTTGCGGCCAGAGACTGAGCCCGGCATCGCCCGGCTGGGGGGAGGCTGTCATGCAGGTCGGTTTTATCGGACTGGGGACAATGGGGGCTAAGATGGCCGCCCGCCTCCAGCGGGCCGGCTATCGGCTGCGCGTTCACGACCTCCGCCGTCAGGCTGCCGAGCCGCAGCTGGCTGCGGGCGCGGCCTGGGCTGAGTCCGCTCGGCAGGCCGCCGAGGGAGCAGAACTGGTCTTTACATCGCTGCCGACCCCGGCCGATGTCGAGCAGGTTGCCCTGGGTGAGCAGGGGCTCCTCAATGCCCTGCGGCCCCACAGCGCTTATTTCGATCTCTCGACCAATGCACCGGAGGTTGTGCGGCGTCTGCATACGGCATTTGCCGAGCGCGAGGTGCACATGCTGGATGCCCCGGTGAGCGGTGGGCCGCACGGGGCTGAGACGGGCCGGCTGGCCATCTGGGTCGGTGGCGACAGGGCTATTTTCGAGCGCTACAAACCGCTGCTCGACGCGATTGGTGACCAGGCTCGCTATGTTGGTCCGGTCGGCTCGGCCACTGTCGCCAAGCTGGTCCACAACTGCGCCGGCTATATGCTGAACCGCGTTCTGTCCGAGGTTTTCAGCATGGGGGTGAAGGCCGGCGTCGAGCCGCTGACCCTGTGGCAGGCGGTGCGTCAGGGGGCGCTGGGCCGGACGCGGACCTTTGACGGCTTGGCCCGCCATTTTCTGCCCGACGACTACGACCCGCCCGACTTTGCCCTGAGGCTGGCCCACAAGGATGTCAGCCTGGCCACCCAGCTGGGCCGCAAACTTCAGGTGCCGATGCCGATGGCCAACCTGGCCTGGGATGAGTTGACCGAGGCGCTGGGCCGGGGCTGGGGGGAGCGTGACTCGCGGGCGGCCATGCTGCTGCAACAGGAGCGGGCCGGCGTGCGTATTGCCGTTCCGCCCGAGCAGCTGCGCGAGGTGCTCGAACGGGACGACAAGGACGAGGACTGAGGCAGGGCCGGGTCTCAGCGGCCGCGGCCCATGGTGTAGAACTCGTCGTTGGGCCGCATGGCGGTCAGGTGGGCCATACGGTTCGACAGGGCAAAGAAGGCGGCGATGGCGCCAACGTCCCAGATGTCTTCGTCGTTCAGGCCGTGCTGGCGGAGCCGGCTGCGGTCGGCGTCTTCGATGTCCTGGGGCCGCAGGGCAACTTTGACGGCAAAGTCCAGCACCGCCCGCTGACGCGGCGTTATATCGGCTTGGCGATAGTGCACCGCGATCTGGTCGGCGATCAGCGGGTTCTTGGTATAGATACGCAGAATCGCTCCGTGGGCGATCACACAGTACTGACAGTCGTTGGCGGCGCTGGTGGCCACCACAATCATCTCCCGTTCGGCTTTTGACAGGCCGCCGTCTTTGAGCATCAGGGCGTCGTGATAGTCAAAAAACGCCCGGAACTCGGCCGGCCGGTGGGCCAGGGCCAGAAACACGTTGGGAATAAAGCCGGCTCTGGCTTGGACCACGCTGATCCGATCCTGGATGTCCTGGGGGAGATCTTCCAGCCGGGCGACGGGGTAACGACTGATGGGGTGGTCTGCCATGCGGATGCGCCTTTCGTTGGTGTCTCAGTCGGTATCGGTCACAAAGCTCACCACTTCGATGCGGTTGCCATCGGGGTCGCGGACAAACGCCGCATAATAGCTGGCGTGGTACTCGGGACGAAACCCGGGCTCGCCATCGGACTCGGCTCCGGCTTGCAGGGCGGCCGCATGGCAGCGATCAACCGACTCTTTGCTGGTCGTGCGGAGCGCGATATGGACCCCGCTGTCCCCGTCCACCGGCTCCATTTGCGCGCGACGGTTGAGCCAGAACTCGGGATATTTTTTGCCGAAACCGGTCGTGTCGGGGCGTTCGACCAGCTTGTCAAAGCCGATGGTGGCCAGCACGGTGTGGTAAAAGCGGGTGCTGTGGGCCAGGTCGCGCACGCTGATCGAGATATGGTCAATCATGGTTTCCTCCGCCTGTTGACTTCTCCACCCGGCCAGTCTATGCCTGCGGGCAGGCTTCGTATAGTACAAAAACGAGGTCAAAAAGCCTAGGTGAGCCGAGCACCGATCCCAACGGTCCGGCAGCTGAAGGAGGAAGAGCATGAGCGGTTACACCATTATTGATGTTGATACCCATGTCACGGAAACGCCCGACCTGTGGACCAGCCGGGTGCCCGAGCGGATGAAGGATGCCGTGCCCCGCGTTGACACCGACGCCAAAGGCCGGCTGTGGTGGTTCATCGGCGACCGGCGCGTTGCCAACCCGGGCCTGACCGCAACGGCCGGGGTGGGCGACATGATGAGTTGGCCCAAAAGCTATGAAGAGATGCACCCCGGAGCCTACGACGCCAAGGAACGGCTCAAATACATGGATGAGATGGGCATCTGGGCCATGGTCATGTATCCCAATGTCGGCGGGTTTGGCAGCCAGGAGTTTCTGCGGCTCGACGATGCCGAGCTGAAGCTGGCCTGCGTCAGAGCCTATAACGACTGGCAGACCGAATGGGCGTCGGCCGATTCGCGGCGTCTGCTGCCGATTACCTCGACCCCGTTCTGGGACGTGGCTGAGACGGTCAAAGAAGTCCGGCGCTGTGCCGCCATGGGCCACAAGGGCATTCTGTTCACCGGCGAGCCGCAATCTCTGGGGCAACCCCTGCTGGGCGACGAGAGCTGGAACCCGCTGTGGGAAGTCGCCGTCGAGCTGGATCTGCCGATCAGTTTTCACATCGGCTCGGGCAATATGGACGGCGGGCTGCGGCGCGACAAGGTTGCCAAGTACGGAAAAATGACCGCCTTTGCCGAGCTGTCGGTCGATATTTTCATGCGCAACGGCATACAGCTGAGCGACCTGATCGTGTCCGGGGTGCTGTCGCGCTATCCGGACATCAAGTTCGTCTCGGTCGAGAGCGGGATCGGCTGGATTCCGTTTGCCCTCGAAGCGCTCGATTATCAGTTCCTGGGCAACCGCGTGCCGGAAGAGCGACCCGACCTCGACATGCTGCCCTCCGAGTACTTTGCCCGCAACATCTACGCCTGCTACTGGTTCGAGCAAATCGCGCCGCGGCGTCTGATCGACAAGGTGGGTGCCGACAAGATCATGTTCGAGACCGACTTTCCGCATCCGACCTCGCTGTACGGCGACGAGGTACACGAACGGATCAAGCACGGGCTGGATGACTGCGACGAAGACATCCGTCGCAAAATCCTGTGGGACAACGGACAGAAACTCTACAAGGTTGAGGGGCCGACAGCCGAGGACGAGGCCAAGCGCGCCGCAGCCGTGGCCTAGCTCCAACCCAACCGACTGACAGTAAAAGGCCAGCGCCAGCTGGCCTTTTTTGCGTGTTGGGTCGCGTTCTGACACGCGGGCAGATCTGTCGCAGCCAGAAAGGGCAGCCTCGGCTCGGGACTTGTCCTCCTTCCGCAGTTCTGGATGCCGAGACGCTCCGCAGTGATACGGATGGATAAGTGAAAACAGGCGTTGTGATTGGTGAGAAGAGGGGCTAGGAAGGAGGAGTGGCAGAGAACGGTCAGGGAGAAATACGGAGAAATAAACGCCGCGGCTTGGCCAAGTCTCTCTATGATTCCGGGAAAATTATTCTAGGGGCAGGTGTGATTTCCTATGGCTTGGGAGGAAAAAGTCCGTGGTGGGTTACTGTCCTCCTCTTTTTTTCTGTCCTTGGACTCTACGCGTGGGCCTATTACGTGGATGAATAGGGGGATTGTATGGAACTCGCTCTGTTGCTGTCCCTAGTGCTTGTTGCCACCATTATTGGCTGGCTCGGATTTTATCTCAAAGATCGACGTGAAGAAAAAGCCCGTCACAGGTGAACATGCCTGATTCGCTCTCCCCTCGTAGGGGCGAGCTATTGACACATATGCCACACCAGGGTCATCGCTCCGGCCAATAAGAACTGCCCATCAACAAAAATCTCGCCCGGTGCGCCCTTGGGCAGCAGACGCTGGTGATACACCCAGCTGACGGCACAGCTGTACGGAATCACGACACATAAACACGCGGCCAGGGGCAGGCCCTGCCAGGGCAGGCTGAGCGCCAGCAGCAAGACGCTCAGGGTCGCCATCACCCCGACCAGCACGGCCTTGGTGCGGCGTTTGCCGACCACCTTGAAGATCGTTTCCATGCCCATGATCTTGTCGCCCTGCACGTCGCGCACCCCAATCAGGGCGGCGCGCAAAAATACCAGCAGGAAGACAAAGCCCAGTACCCCGGCGGCCCGCCAGGCTGAACTCGTACCGACCGTGATCAGCGGAATCACCACGCAGGCGACCGTCCAGCCCAGGGCCGCAGCCAGGTCTTTTGAGGCCGGCAGGTCCTTGATGCTGCGGATACCCATTATATGCCGCGCCCACGACAGCGGGATGAGCTTCATGCCATAGATGGCGCCCAGACCGCCAAAGATGGCCAGGGCCAGAAATTGTCCCAGCCCCAGCGAGGCGGCCAGCCCCAGGGCGGCGGTCAGAGAAATGACTGCGACTCCCAACATGGCCTGCTGAAAATGCTGAAAGGCGCGTGGCGAGAAGCTGCCCCAGCCGCTGTAGTGGGAGCGTTCCTGGTAGCGGTTGACGGTATGCATGGCCAGGATGAAAAAACCGGCCGTGGCCATCAGCGGCAGGAGAACCTCGCGCGACAGGTGGGGGATGAGCAGCAGGCTGGCCGCCAGGCTGAGACAGGCTGCGCCCACACCGACATACACATTGCTGGCGACCAGGACTCCCATCAGGTGCTTGAGCCAGGTGTTGAGCCGACTGACCGGCTCCGGGTTGAAGGACTCCAGCCGGTCGACCACCCGGTTGATCATCCACTCCGGCGTTGAGGCTCCGGCGGTGACGCCCACCGACCGATAGGGACTGAAATCGTGGTCGCGGAGTTCGGCATCGGTCTCAATGTGCAGAACCTGGGCGCCCTCTTTGGCGGCCAGGTCGGCCAGGCGGCAGGTGTTGGCGCTGTGACGGCCGCCGACAACCACCATCAGATCGACCTGACGGGCCAGTTCAACCGTCTCGCTCTGGTGATCTCGGGTCGGTTCACACACCGTGTTGGTTGCCCGGATGACCGTCGCTTTGGGTTTGATGGCCTCGACCGTGCGGGCAAAGGTCTCGTCGTTCTGGGTTGTCTGAGACACCACGCACACCCGGTCAAACTCGGGCAGCTGGGCGGCCTGCTCCTCGTCGGCCACCACAAAACAGCGGGTTGAGGCATAGCCCTTGAGCCCCGTCACCTCGGCGTGATGGTCGTCGCCGACAATGACGATGTCATATGCGTCGTTGCTGTACTTGGTGATGATTTTTTGCACCTTGCGCACCAGCGGGCAGGTCGCGTCGTAGACGTCGGCACCGCTGGCCCGGAGCTGGTCAAACGCCTCCGGGCGGACCCCGTGAGCCCGCACCAGGACCGTGCCGCCGCGGATATCGCTCGGCCGCTCAAAGGCGTGGATATTCTGCTCGGTGAGTTCCTCCATGACCTGGGCGTTGTGAATCAGAGGACCAAAGGTCTGGACCGGGCCGTCGGTCTTTTTGGCCAGATCGACCGCCTGGTCCAAGGCTCGCCGGACTCCCCAACAGAATCCGGCCGTCTCTGCCACAAGGATGTTCATTGTCTGCCCCTCGTCCGCACGTATTTGAGACTGCCCATTATAGAGCCGGATTGATGGCCGTGAAAGTCGGCCTGAGGGGGGCGGCAGCCGGGGGATGGAAAACGGGCCGGCGAAGCCGTACAAGGGAAACGCCTGAGAAAGGAGATTCGGATGATTCATCTGCTGTACTTCATTACCCGAAAGGCGTCGCTCGGTGAGGCCGAGTTTCATCGCTACTGGCGTGACACCCACGGCCCGATTGCGGCCAAAATTCCGCAGCTGGTGCGCTATGAACAGAGCCACCGGATTCCGTTTGCAGACACGAACTCGTCCTATGACGGCGCGGCCGAGGTGTGGCTGGAGGACGAGGCCGCGTTTCAGGCCCTGCGCGAAACGCCCGAATATGTGGATGGCGCGCTGGCCGATGAACCCAATTTTATTGACATGAACCGGGTCGAGTGGCTGGTGACCCGGGATCATGTCATTCTGGACGGCCCGCAGACACCCGGCCTGACCAAGGGTATTTTTCAGCTCAGGCGCAAACCCGGCATGTCGCTGGCCGACTTTCGTCAGTACTGGGTCGAGGTCCACGGGCCGATTGTGAAGCGGCTGCCCGGCCTGCGTCGCTATGTCCAGTGCCATACCGTTGACGCCGCCTACCAGTACGCCGAACCGCGCTGGGACGGGGTGGCCCAGCTGTGGCTGGACAGCCCCGAGGCGTATCAGGCCATGCTCGACTCCGACGAGTTTCAAAACGAATCGTGGCCGGACGGGGGCAAGTTTCTCGACCTGGACCTGGCGGTCAGCTTTGTCGCCCAGGAACATCAGGTCAAATGGGAATGAGCAGCAATGCTGGGTGTTGAACGCGGCAGGCTGAAGGCAAGACGCCAGGACACGCTCGTCCGGCGTCATGGGGGTTCTGCTTTGTCCCTTTCGCTCTTGACACCTTCTTTTCTTCCCCCTGAGCAGGAGCCTCAGAGGATCGTCCCGGATGAGGAGCACCCATGTGGCGGGTAGGCGTCGACGTTGGCGGAACATTTACCGACCTGTTTGGCTGGGAGGAAACAACCGGTGAGCGTGTCACGGCCAAGGTCCTGACCACGCCGTGGGACCGCTCGGTTGGTGTCATTGAGGCGGTCAAAAAGGCCGCCCGCGATTCGCTCGAAGCGGTTGAGCAATCGGACCTTCCATTTGACCAGATCTCCTGCCTGATCCATGGCACCACCACCGCGACCAATGCCCTGATTGAACGCTCGTACCCAGATCCGGCCCTGGTCACCACCCAAGGCTTTCGGGATACCATCGAAATTGGGCGGCAGCATCGCAAAGACCTGTACGACCCCTATCAGGTCAAACCCAAGCCCCTCATCAGGCGCCGCTATCGCTATACCGTCCCGCAACGCACGAATGTCAAGGGCGAAGTAGAACGCCCGCTCGATACACTGGCCGCGCGGCAGATTGCCGAGAAAATCAAGGCGGAAGGTATCCGCTCCATTGCCGTGTGTTTCCTCAATTCCTATGTCAACACCGACCATGAGCGGCAGATGCGTGACATCCTGCTCGAACACATGCCTGATGCGCATATTATGCTGTCGGGCGAGACGCGGCCCTTGTTTCGTGAGCACGGCCGCTTTGTCACCACCGCGGTCAGCGCCGCGCTCAAGCCGGTGATGGGAGCCTATTTCGATCATCTCCTGGAACGCCTCACCCGCCAAGGCTTTCAGGGCTCCTTGCTGATTCTCAAAAGCAGCGGCGGCGTCATCGGCGTTGATCTGGCCAAGGAGCACCCGGAAGAACTGCTGGAGTCCGGGCCGGCCGGTGGGGTTGCCTATGCCGGCTATCTGGCCGAGGCCATACACGAGCGTCACATGATTTGCGCGGACATGGGCGGGACGAGCTTTGATGTCTCGATTGTCGAAGAGGGCAAGGGGCTCGTTACTCGCGAGTATGAACTCGAATTTGAGCTCCCGATCATCCTCCCCATGCTCGATATCCACAGCGTGGGTGCCGGCGGCGGCTCGGTCGGCTGGGTAGATGGCGGCGGCTCGCTCCGGGTGGGGCCGCGTAGCGCCGGCTCACAACCTGGGCCGGCCTGCTATGGCAACGGGGGGAACGAACCGACGATTACAGACGCCAACCTGCTGCTTGGCCGCCTGGAGCCGACCCTGGGAGGGAAGATCAATCTGGACCGGCGAGCGGCTGAACAGGCGGTGCGCACCGTTGCTGAGCAACTGGGCCTGTCGGTGGTCGAGACCGCCGACGCCATGATCCAGATCAGCTGTGAGATTATGGCCCAGGCTGTCAAAAAGGTCATTATCAATAGAGGCCGTGATCCGCGCGATTTTGTGCTGACCAGTTTTGGTGGGGCCGGGCCTATGCACGCCTGCTTTGTTGCCCGGGCCATGAATATCCCGAAAGTCATCGTCCCGGCGGCCGCCGGAGTCGCTTCCGCCTTTGGCGCAACCGTCATGGATGTCCGTCAGGATGTCGAGCAATTCCTGTACGCCCCGCTTGGGGAGGTTGACCTGGACCGGCTGAATCGCGTGTACGCCGAACTCGAACGGACGGCCCGCAGTCTGCTCGCCCGCGACAATGTCTCGGCAGAAAATGTGCTCATCAACCGGACCGCCCAAATGCGCTATGTGGGCCAGACGTATGAACTTGAGACCCCCATTCCGGGTAGGGCGCTGACCGAGGACGCTCTGGTCAGCATTGGCGAGACCTTTCATGCCGTGCACAAGCAGGAGCATGGGGTCAGTTCGGACATCTTTGATCCGGCGTTTGTCTCTCTCAGTGTTGCGGCAACAGCCCCGACCGCAGCCCTGCCGCCCTATAAAAGTGTCGCCGCAGGAAATGTTGTGGCGATGAAGAACTCACGCCCGGTATACTTTTCCGGCGAATGGATCGCCTGTCCGATTTACAACGGCCAGATTCTCCCGCCCGGCACGGAGATTCAGGGACCGGCGATTCTGGAATATCTGGATTCGGTGGCCGTACTCCCGCCCGGCACGCAGGCAACCATTGATACGCACGGCAACCTTATTATACACGGAGAACGGTAATCGGGCGGCAGCAGTTTTACCCGTGCAGGAGGATGGTCATGCAATCCAGTGCATTCGAAAAGGCAGGCGACAGCATTAAAAACCGGGTCGGACTCGATCACATCACCTTTGAAGTCTTGCGGAATCTGTTTGAATATACCTGTGATCGGATGACGGCGGTGCTCCAACGCGCCTCGTTCTCGCCTATTCTGTCCGATATGGTTGATTTCTCCAACGCCATTTATGACCCGGAGATGCGGCTGCTGAGTCAGGCCGCCAACGTTCCCGTTCACCTGGCGGCCATGAAGTTTTCGGCCCATGCCGTACGGGACGAGTTCGGCATTGAAAATATGCAGGACGGCGACATCTATGTGGTAAACGACCCCTACCGAGGTGGCACCCATATTAACGACATCTCCTGGATCAAGCCTGTTTTTTACAAAGGCACACAACTGTTGGGCTTTGCGGTCAGCCGGGGCCACTGGATGGACTTTGGTGGTGGGGCACCGGGCGGCCAGGCGTGGGGAACGCATATTGCGGAAGAAGGACTCCGCCTCCCGCCCATCAAAGCCTTTGAACACAATGAGGTCAAACCGGAAATCCTCAAGATTCTCCTGGCCAATACGCGGACCCCGCATTTTATCCAGGGTGACCTCCAGGCCCATGTCGGCTGTCTCAAAGCCGCCGAAGAGGAAATGCAATCCGCAGCCGAGCGCTATGGTCTGGAGACCGTCAAGGCCGCCATGGCCGAGCTGATCGCCTATACCGAGCGGATTGTTCGCAAGAGAATTGAGAGCATCCCGGACGGGGTGTATACCGGCGAAGATTATGCGGATACCGACGGCCAGACTGATGAGCCCGTCAAAGTCAACGTGACCCTGACGGTCAAAGGCTCAGATATTACCGTAGACCTGACCGGCTCCGCCCCCCAATGTCTCGGCGCTATCAACTCGCCCAAGGCCAATACCCATTCCGCAGTCTTTTATTCGCTTCAGTTTTTCCTGGAACCCAGTGCGCCGCAAAACGAAGGGATGTTCAACCCGATCAGCGTCGTCCTGCCTGACGACTGCTGGCTGAACCCCAAATGGCCGGCCCCCACCATCGGGTGTACGGTTCTGGCCGCCCCAAAAGTCGCCAGCGCAGTGTGGCAGGCTATTGCCAACGCCCTGCCTGACCGCGCAGTCGGTTCCGCGTGTGGCGACTGCAATTGGTTTGTGTGTGGCGTGCGGGATCCGGCTGGAAAAACCGACGTGTTCTCAGACCTGCCGGCCGGCGGCTGGGGCGGGACCCCGTTTAATGATGGCATGAATGTCACCATGGACCCGCTGGGCAACTGCATGAATATGGAAGCAGAGACCGCGGAGCTGATGTTCCCGGTCGCGTATGAGGCATTCGATATTCGGCAGGACTCAGCCGGGGATGGCCACCATCGGGGCGGATTCGGGTCTCATCTCAAAATCCGTTTTTTATGCGAAGGCGCGATGAGTGTTGAAACAGCCCGCACGCGTGAGGGCACCCCAGGGGTGAACGGTGGGCAGCGGAGTGTGCCACAACGTTTATGGCACCTCTCTGCGGACGGCACGCAAAAAATTGTCGGTGGTCTGACCGAAGACGGTCGGTGGCTCAACCCGCTGCTGCGCGGCCACAAGCTCTCCTATGGTGATACGTTCTGGTTTGAAACCACCGGCGGCGGTGGCTGGGGCAATCC
>JAGWBB010000048.1:42970-44555 GCA_021296095.1 Desulfurellaceae bacterium
GCGACCCTCCGGGCAGCCATGCGCGCGGGCCACGCATAGCCACGCCCGGCAAGTGAAAGCGAGGAAAAGCTGGTAGAGAAAAGCATGGCACAGGAACATCCAAACTGGATTACCGAACGGGCCAAATGCGATATGAGGCTCCTGTTTACAGACCTGTGCAGACTCATCAGAGAGGATGTACAGAGAATAGACAAAGAGTCTCAAAATCGGGGCTGGGGGAAAAACTACCGAATACCGGTAGACGAAAACACCTCAGTCATCACCGTGGACTGCTCGCATGCGAGCGGCACGGAAGAATGCCGATTCGAGCTAAGGGGGAACGTGATCCACGTTCTCTCTCATCCGGGGCGGGAGTACGCCATCAGAACACAGTGGGATGTGGAGAACATACGGTGTCAAATCGCGGTGACACCACCAACGGGCGATGCGGTTATTTTCTCACACGATCAACTGTGGAAAGTGGCGCACTACATCCTAGAACCATACTTCTTTCCTGCCAGCTAGAGCATTTTCACGCTATCTTGAGTCATGGCCGGCTGGGCGCCGTCATCAGGGGCTGCTTCGGACGGGCAACCTGGGAGTGCGACGCATCGGAAATCGCTGAAAATGCTCTAACCTCCACACCTATCTCCAGAAGTCCGGAGTAGCCAACTCGTGAGGGACGGTCAATTCTCCAGCGGGTGTAGGAAGTCTCAAGAAGCGAATGCCGGCAGTCGAAAGGCACCGGGAAACGTTGGAATGTATGCAAGTCTTTTTCTTGTCGCGCAAGGAAAAGACCGGGGACGAAAACGTCAGCTCGTCATGGCTCTGTACACGCCATAGCCGGCCACGGCAACGGTTGCTCCAACAACCGCCCCAACCGGCCCAGCAGCAGAACCAAAACCAGCGCCCTTCGCAGCAAGGACGCCGACAGCTGTCAAACCTTTCGCTGCCGCAATCCCGTACCCAACAGCCGCTCCGGCTTGTGCTACGGTCGTCACTTTGTTCAACTCTCTTCCTCGTTTAGTAGTGGGCGGAAAGGGGAAGACGAGTGGAGCGACCAAGTGGCGACCAGGCATCGGAAGGTCGTTACCCAAACGGCCTAGTTCTTTGAGTGTCATGTAACATACTCCTTTCTGATTCCCTGCGTGATTTCCCTGGAGAGGATTGGCAGGGGACAGGAAGATAAGCATGACACCGAGGAAAAGCAAGAGCAGTCGTTGTAAGGACGAGAAAGTATACGCCCCAGACATAACCGGTCGGATACGGGCGGAAAGCTCTCCGCCTTTTGACGGAGAGTAAAAGATTAACGTCGTTTCCCTGTCTCAAAAGAACCGGGAAGCCGGTAATTCATGGCATCTTCTGACGGCAGATAACTGGTACGGAGGTCATCATCCACCGCATCAGAATTCACCACAAGATATATGAGGCCAAGAATCACCGCACCACCAACACCAGCGGCAAACCAATCTCCAACGGTCATACACTCCTCCTGAGTAATGTGGATTAATAGAACGCTGAAAGGAGCGCTAGAGCATTTTCACCCTATTTCGGTTCATAGCCGGCATGGGCGAGGTAGCGGGCACATTCGGCGGGGGTGAACGCC
>JAGWBB010000049.1 GCA_021296095.1 Desulfurellaceae bacterium
ACAGTATAGCTCATCAGGGTAGGCAATTCTCACGGCTTCTCCCTAACTGATGCCACGCCCTAGCAATATAAGCCAACCTAGAACAGACAGAATTGCGTCTCGGCCGAACAGCAAAATACAGACTATGAGGATGAGCAAGAAGGTGACCATGACGTTCTAATAGGGACACGAAACAGCGCCCGGTCGCGGTTGTCACGTCCGTAACTGTGCTTCTACTGAGGCCATTTCTGTACGAAGGTACTCTTTCATGGCGTCTAGGTGTTCCTGGTAGCCAGCTATTTCTGATGCACGGTCAGGGAGATTTTGAGGATTTTGGGCAAGAGCATCTTCAACAAACTTTCTGACGGACGCTAACTCGCCCCTCCTATCCGTCACCTCTTTTTTACATAAGCAATGCGAACTGCTACCGCCTGCATTGGCTTGACGAAACAAAGCGTCATAATCCGTCGCCAGTTTGTCATTGAATTTTTCTACAAGGCCCACGGTTTCGCGGAGTTTTTTTGCAGCTTGCTCCTCTTCTCGAATACGACGTTGACGGTCTGCACGATCTCTGCTTCGACCAAGCCAAATGTTGTATGCAAGAGAACAAACAGCGACCACAGCACTGACTAATGAAACCACGGAAGAAAAATCCATATCACTTCTCTGGATCGACGGACCGCGATTAGTTAGCTGATCGCGGCGGCGGCTCAAACAGTGTCCGATCCTGCTGATACGTCCGATAAGGCCCTGTATGTCAACTTTCGTACCTTCCGTTTCCCGGTCTAGCTTTTCCAGGATAGCTTAAAGAATCCAGGCGTGGCGCGGCACCCGGATAAGCGGGTCCTCTAGGAAATTGTCTAGGCGCTCGGCCAGCGGTCCTGGGATGCCGAGCGAGACGGCCCGCGCTCCCATACAGGCCTCGGTATCAGAGCGGCCGGCCGGTCGCCCCTCCTAACTCGCCACCACCGTCCAGGTGCTGGTTACCAGGCTGACCAGATCGTCTTTGGCGTTGGTGATCCGGGCCTCCACAAAGGCTACCCGTCGGCCCTTGCGCAACACCTTGCCCTCGCCCCGCAGCAGGCCCTTGGCCACCGGCTTCAGGAAACTGATCTTGAGTTCGGCGGTGGTGGCCAGCTCACCCGTGTCCAGCACCGAGCCGATTGCGCTGGCCATGAGTTCGTCGGCAAACACGGCCAGGTAGCCGCCCGAGACGCAACCAAACGGGTTGAGCACGCGCTCCTGGATTGCCTCCCACTCCCAGACGGATTCGCCGGGGCGAAAGGCCAGGGCTCGCAGGCCGAGTTCGCGGTGCAAGGTCGAGAGGTAGTCCTCGAGCCGGTTGTCACGCAGGGCTTGGTTGAGTTTTTCAACAGGAGACAGCATAGTACACCCTCAGGCGACGTTGGGGCTTGACGTGGTTCATTCTCTCTTCTTCATCCATCAGGTGCAGGATGAACCACATTCCAGGAGGACACCATGGCTGGTGCGCTAGATGGCATCCAGATCATTGATCTGACACAAGGCATTGCTGGTCCGTATACCGGGATGTTGCTCGCCGAGCAAGGCGCGCAGGTGGTCAAGGTCGAGCCGCCCCAGGGCGATGCGGCGCGCGGCACGCCCGGTTTTCACGTGTGGAACCGCAGCAAACAGAGCGTGGTGGCCGATGCGGCTACGGCCGAGGGCCTGGCCCTTATTCGACGGCTGGTGGCCGGGGCGGATGTTGTCCTGACCGATTTTCAGCCCGGCAGTGAGGACGAAGCGCGGCTGAGCTACGACAGCCTGGCCGACAACAATCCGGGTCTGATCGGCTGCCACCTGCCGGCCTTTGGCACGACCGGCCCGCATGCCAAGCGCTTCCCGGACGATACCCTGGTCGCCGCGCTGAGCGGGCTGCTGGGCAGCCAGTGGTCGCACCGGGCCGGGGGCGTCTACCTGGTCATTCCGATTGCCAGCTATGGCGCGGCGTTTGTGGCCAGCGGGTCTCTTGCCGCAGCCCTGTTCGAGCGCGAGATCAGTGGCCTGGGCCAGCGACTCGAGGTATCGTGGGTGGCCGGCGCGTTTGCTATGAATACCGGGACGATCCTGTACCACCCCGACATTCTGCGCCTGTTCAGCGGCCAGCTCGACCCCCTGGGGCCGATTCCGGTCTACCGTCTGTTTCAGGCCCAGGACGACTGGCTGTTCGTGGCCTGCGGCAACCCGACCTTCTGGAACAAGTTCTGCCTGGCCCTGGACCAGACCGAGTGGCTGTCGGACCCGCGCTATGAGAGAGCGCCGTGGGGCATTGCGGCCGAAGATCGCCAGGAACTGGCAGACCGGATTAGCGCCATCATGCGGACCAGACCCCGGGCCGCGTGGCTGGACATCCTGCGCACTAACGACATACCCTGCGCGCCAGTCACCAGCCGTCAAGAGTTCATGGAGTTCTCGCAGGTGAGGCATAACCGCCTGCGGGTCGAGGTCAACGACCCGCAGCTGGGCCACACCGTTCAGGTGGGCGTCCCGGTCCAGCTGTCCCGCACCCCGGGTGCGATCCAGGGGCCGGCTCCGCTGCTGGGCCAGCATACCGAAGCGGTAAAAAAGAATGCTGAACGCGGAATGATGAATGCTGAACGGCGGAAAGCCTCCCCCGCGCCGGTCCGACCGGCGGCCGCCGGGACTCCGCTTCAGGGGGTGGTGGTGCTCGACTTTGCCAGCTATATCGCGGGCACGCTCGGCCCCATGATGCTGGCCCAGCTCGGCGCCACGGTCATCAAGGTCGAGTCGCTGAGCGGGGATGCATTCCGCGCCTTTGGCTTTGGCTTTCTGGGCTGGAACCAGGGCAAGCGCGGCCTGTCGGTCAATCTGAACAGCCCCCAGGGCAAACAGGTGGTATACGATCTGGTGCGCAAGGCCGATGTGGTGGTGGAAAATCTGCGGCCGGGCGCAACCCGGCGCTACGGCATTGATTACGACAGCCTGTCGGCCCTTAACCCGCGACTGATCTATGCCACGGTCACGGCCTTTGGGTCCAGCGGACCGGACCACGATTATCCTGGCTTTGACCCGCTGTTGCAGGCCCGTTCGGGCATCATGCGCGCTCAGGGCGGCCACGACCAGCCGCCGTTTTACCTGACCTGTGGGGTGTGCGACTATGCGGCCGCGCTGCTGACTGCCTACGGGGTGAGCGCAGCCCTGTACGCCCGCCACAAGACCGGCCTGGGGCAGCATATCGAAACCTCGCTGACCAGTGCCGCCATGGCCGTCCAGGCCGGCAATTTCATTTTCTATGACGGCCGGCCGGACATGGAGAACGGCGGGCCCGACCTGTGGGGCACGGGCGCCCTGTACCGTATCTATCCGACCGCCGACAGCTCGCTCTTTTTGGCCGTGACGGACGAGGACCAGTGGCGGTCGCTCGGCGCGGTCGTAGGCCGTCCGGAGCTGAGCCGCCAGCCGTTCAGCCAGGCCAGACAGGCCGGCGTGGACAGCCCGCTGGGCCAGGCGCTGACGGCCTGCTTTGGCCACGCCACGACCCAGGACTGGCTGGCGGCCCTGGACCGGGCCGGGGTGCCCTGCGCCCCTGTCCTGCCCCTGCCGGACCTGTTTGACGACGCACATGTAGCGGCCAACGAGCTGCTCGCGACCCACACCCATCCCGAGTGGGGAGAGGTGCGGCAAACCGGCATGCTGACCAGATTCTCGCGCACGCCGGCCGTCCTGCCATATGTCGCGCCCATGCTGGGTCAGCATACGGCCGAGGTGCTGCGGGAGCTGGCCGGCTATAGCCAGGACACAATCGACGCCCTGCTCAAACAGGGCGTGATTCACACGGCCGGAGAGACACACTGATGCTCACCGACATTCTGGCAGACCGTTTGGCCGAGTTGGAGCAGCGCGGTCTGTACCGCCGGCTGCGCCTGGTCGAGGGTGCCCAGGCCGGTCGGGTCAGGCTTGACGGGCGTGAGGTCCTGATGCTGTCGTCCAACAACTACCTGGGTCTGGCCAACCACCCGGCGCTCACCCGGGCGGCTCAGGCCGCCCTTGAACGCTGTGGCTGCGGAGCCGGCGCCTCGCGTCTGATCTCCGGCAGCATGGCGCTCCACCACGAGCTGGAAAACCGCCTGGCGCGCCTCAAACACACCCAGGCGGCGCTGGTCTTTCCGACCGGCTATCAGGCCAATGTCGGCACCCTGTCGGCCCTGATGGAGCCCGGCGATACGATTCTGAGCGATGCCCTCAACCACGCCAGCATCATCGACGGCTGTCGGCTGTCACGCGCCTCAACGCTCGTCTTTCGCCACAACGATGTGGACCACGTGGCCGAGCTGCTGGCCTCGTGCTCGGGCGCCGGGCAGCGCCTGATTGTGACCGACTCGGTGTTCAGTATGGACGGTGATATCGCTCCCCTGGCCGAGCTGAGCCGGCTGGCCCGTCGTTACGACGCCTGGCTGATGGTCGATGAGGCCCACGCCACCGGCGTCTTCGGTCCACACGGGGGCGGGGTGGTTGAGGAGTTGGGGCTGAGCGCGGCAATCGAGATCCAGATGGGCACGCTGGGCAAGGCGCTGGGCGGCTTTGGGGCGTATGTGGCCGGCAGCCGGCAGCTGATTGACTGGCTGGTGAACCGGGCGCGGAGTTTTGTGTATACCACCGCGCTGCCGCCGTCGGTCGCGGCCACGGCCATTGCCGGCCTGGATATCGTCGCCCAGGAACCCCAACGGCGGCGTCAGCTGTGGGACAATACCGCCTTTCTGGCCGAGCAGCTCACCGGCCTGGGCTATCGCCTGGGCCACACCCGCTCGCAGATTCTGCCGCTGATTATCGGCGAGGCGGGCCAGACCATGGCCCTGGCCGCAGCCCTGCTCGAACGCGGGATTTTTGCCCAGGGCATCCGCCCGCCAACCGTCCCGGTCGGCACCTCGCGGATTCGGGTCACCCCGATGGCGACCCATACCAGACGGGATATGCAGGACGCCGTTGAGGCGTTTGCCGCAGCCGGGAAGGAAGTCGGGGTGCTGGTATGAAAACGCCCGCGTACGTAGACCTGAAAGCCTGGGACCACGCCTACGTGTGGCATCCGTTCACCCAGATGCAGGACTGGCTGGACGAAGACCCGGTCGTCATCGCCCGGGGCGCGGGCAACTATCTGATCGATGTCCAGGGCCGACGGTATTTGGACGGCGTGTCCTCGCTGTGGTGCAATACCCACGGCCATGCCCGGCCCGAGTTGAACGCCGCGATTACCGAACAGCTCGACCAGATCGCCCACTCGACCATGCTGGGCCTGTCGAATATTCCGGCCACCGTCCTGGCCAAAAGGCTGGTCGAACTCACCCCGGCGCGGCTGAGCCGGGTGTTTTATTCGGACGCCGGGGCCACCGCGGTAGAGATCGCCCTGAAGCTCGCCTACCAGTACTGGCAGCTGAAGCGCCAACCCCAAAAAGTGAAATTCGCCTCGCTCGTCGAGGCCTACCACGGCGACACGCTCGGAGCGATCGGGGTCGGTTACTCGGAGCTGTTTCACCACTACTATCGACCCATCCTGCCCGACACCATCCGCCTGTCACCACCCCACGTGTTCCGCTTTTACCGCGGCCTGTCCGAGGCCGCCGCTCTGGCCGCGGCCCAGGACGAGGCCCAGCGGATACTGGCCGCCCACCACCCTGAGATCGCCGCCCTGATCGTCGAACCGCTGATGCAGGGCGCGGCCGGCATGTGGGCCCACCCGGTCGCCTACCTGCAAACCCTGCGCGAGCTGGCGACGCGCTATGATATCCTGCTCATCTGTGACGAGGTGGCGACCGGCTTTGGTCGCACGGGCAGGATGTTCGCCTGTGAGCACGCTGCGGTCGAGCCCGATCTCCTGTGTGTGGCCAAGGGCCTGACCGGCGGCTATCTGCCCCTGGCCGCGACCCTCAGCTCGGAGGAGATTTTTTCGGCCTTTCTGGCGCCCTATGACGAGTTCAAAACCTTTTTTCACGGCCATACCTACACCGGCAATCCGCTCGCCTGTGCGGCCGCCCTGGCCAGCCTGGACATCTTCGAGCACGACCGGGTGCTGGACAGAGTCGCCCCGCGTATCGCCCAGCTGCACCAACGCCTGCAAACCGAGTTTGCCGGCCTCGCCTGCGTGGCCGATATCCGACAGTGGGGCATGATGGTCGGGATCGAGCTGATGCGCGACCCGCAGCAGGGTATCGCCTACGAGCCGCACGAAAAAATCGGGGCCAGGGTCATTGCCGAGGCCCGTAAACATGGGGTGATTATCCGTCCGCTAGGCGGGGTGATCATCCTCATGCCGCCGCTCAGCATCACCGAGTCCGAGCTGACGCGGCTGCTCGACGTCACCTATGAGGCCATCCAGACGGTGACAGGCGAGGGACGCTGAGGGGCCAATGGACAGGCGCGACGCAACCGGCGTGTTGATCACCGGCACCGATACAGGGGTCGGCAAAACCGTGGTCGGCTGTGGCCTGGCCGCAGCCCTGACCGCGCGGGGCAAACGGGTCGGGGTGCTCAAACCGGCCGAAACCGGCTGTCCCCAGCGGCGGGGCGACCTCTACCCCCAGGATGCCGCTCGACTGGCCGCCTTCGCCCACTCCTCGCTGCCGCTTGAGGAGATATGCCCCTACCGCTTCGCTCCACCCCTGGCCCCGAGTGTGGCCGCCGAACTGGCCGGCAGGCGGATTGACAGCGGCCGGATTGCTGAACACTTTCGGCGCCAGACGGCCAGCCATGACGTGGTGATTGTCGAGGGCGCGGGTGGCCTGCTGGTACCCCTGCACGGCCGCTATGCGTTTGCCGACCTGGCGGTCGAGCTGCGGCTCCCGGTCGTGGTAGTGGTTGGCTCAAAGCTCGGCGCCCTGAACCACGCCCTACTGACCTTCGAGTGTGCCCAGGCGCGGGCCCTGCCCCTGTTGGGCTATATTCTCAACCATCCCAGCTCTGACTCGGATCTCGCCATTCAGACCAACGCCCAGACCCTGGCCGGGCTGACCGATGTGCCGTGTCTGGGTCAGCTGCCCTTTGTGCCGCTGCGTAACGATATAGCGGCAGACCGCGCCCTGCTCGGCCGGCAGTTCGACACCGCGATTGATATGCAGCGGCTGTTGGGATACAGCAGACCCGTGGAAGGAGTATGAAGATGACCGATATGTCCGCCCTGGCCCGTACATCGCTGGCGGGCGAGGCGCTGTCCCGCGCCGACGCCTTTGGCGTGCTCCAGACCCCCGACACCGAGCTGCGAGAGCTTCTCGACGCGGCCTTCAGCGTCCGTAGCCGGACGTTTGGTCGGAAGGTCAAAGTGTGTGTCTTGCAGAATGCCCAGAGCGGTCTGTGTCCGGAGGACTGCCACTACTGTTCCCAGTCAAAAATCTCAACCGCCCCGATTCAAAAATACCGCCTGCTGCCCCAGGATCAACTGCTGGCCGGGGCGCGCAAAGCCGTGGCCGCCGGCGCCCGGCGCTACTGCATGGTCGCCAGCGGGCGCGGACCACAAGCGCGCGAGATTGCGCATATGAGCCGGGCGGCACGGGCGATCAAGGCCGCGTTTCCCCGGCTTGAGATCTGTGTTTCGCTGGGTCTGATGGACCACAACCAGGCCACCGAGCTGAAACAGGCCGGGGTCGGCTGGGTCAACCATAACCTGAATACCAGCCGGCGCTTTTATCCCCGGATCTGCACCACCCACACCTACGACGACCGGGTCGAGACAGTCAAAAACGTCAAGCGAGCGGGCTTGTCGAGCTGCTCCGGGGGCATCATCGGCATGGGCGAGAGCGATGAGGATATTGTAGACTTGGCCTACGTCACCCGCGAGCTGGGTATTGACTCGATTCCGGTCAATTTCCTGTATCCGATTGCCGGCACACCGCTCGACGACCGACGCGCCGATCCCATCAAGGGCCTGAAAACCCTGTGTCTGCTACGCTTTCTGAACCCCCGCAGCGAGATTCGGATGGCCGCCGGGCGTGAGATCTATCTGGGCGACTGGTCGGGGTTGGCACTGTATCCGGCCAACTCGCTCTTTGTCGAGGGCTATCTGACAACGCCGGGCCAGCAGGCCGAGGCAGCCCGCAGCCTGATTGAACGGGCCGGTTTTGAGGTCGAAGAGGTGGACGGGACAGACCAGATGGCCGCCGGGGCCTAGGCGCCCCACGGAAAGGACTCCGATGAAGTGCATCCTGTCAGCCGTGCTGATCGTGCTCGTGTCTGTCACGGTCTGCTCCGCCACCCAGCAGGCCGTCAAGCCGATTCGGTTCGGGCTGCAAGTCGCCCAACAGCAGACCACCGTTCAGGAACTCAAACAGGTCTGGCAGGAGGCCGAGGCGCTCGGCTTTGACACCCTGTGGACCAACGACCACCTGCTGCCCAGCTTCGGCCCTGCCGACAAGGTCAACCTGGAGGCCTGGACGCTGCTGGCAGCCATGGCAGGCGTCACGTCCCGGGTCCGGATCGGTACCATGGTGTCCAGCAATACCTTCCGTCACCCCTCGGTCCTGGCCAAGATGGCGACCACCGTCGACCACCTGAGCCAGGGCCGGCTCATTCTGGGCGTCGGCTTTGGCTGGTTTGAACGCGAGCACGCGGCCTTTGGCGTACCCTTCCCGAAAATCAGAGAACGCAGCCGGCGACTGGACGAAGCCCTGCAGGTGATCACCGCGTTGTGGAGCGCCGACCCGACCGCGTCTTTCAGCGGGACGTATTACAGCCTGGTTGATGCGCCGTTTGAGCCCAAGCCGGTCCAGCAGCCCCACCCCCCGATCTTGATCGGCGGCATTGGCGAAAAACGGACCCTGCCGCTGGTGGCCAGATACGCCAGCATGTGGAATATTCCGATGCTCAGTCCAGACCGCATCCGGGCGAAAAGCCGCGTCCTGGAGCGCCTGTGCCAGGACATTCAGCGGGACTGCACCGGGATCGAACGCTCCATCCTCACCCCGGTCTACATCCGCACCGACCCGGCCGAGGTCCAAACCCTGTTAGAGCGCATTGCCGAGTTGAGAAACCTTCCCGTCGAACAGCTCCGCAAAACAATACTGGCCGGAACGCCGGAGGAGATTCGGCATCAGATCCAGACCTATATCGATGTGGGGGTGACCCATTTCATTGTCAATCTGCGTCGCCCGGGGCTGTACGATAGAGAAGCGGTGCGGATTTTTGCCACGGAAATCATGCCCGGCTTCAAGAACAATTGATCAGGACCATACATTGCCGGCAAAGGACTACGGACAATGAAAAGTGTGAATCTGGTGAGTATTCTGGCGAGTGTCTCGATCTGCTTTCTGCTGGTGGGCTGTTCCTCACTACCACCACTCAGTGAAGAGGAACTGCTTCAGGGGCTTGCCGAGATGGAGCAGCACGGTCCGTTTCAGTTTAAAGAGCGCACTTGGCCACGTCTGGAGAACAAGACCATCATCTACTGTGGCACGATTAGCGCGGCCCACAGCACGGAGGCAGGCTCAAGCGTGACCCTCAACTTAGAAGAGACACATGAGGAAGAACCCCTCGGCTGGTCTTTGGAAGGAAGAAGCGACTCTCCAGAGCTGACCCGCGAGTATGGAGTGGGAGACGCTATCTGTATAACCGGGATTTTTGAGAGCTATGTCGTCGTTCAGCACTACGCACCGCCCTATCGGGGGAGTGTGAGGCTGGAGACCTGGGAAAAACCTGCCATCTCGTAAGGGGTAAGTCCGGTTGTGTTGTGATCTAGTCCGACGGCGCCCTTCTCCGAACTGGCCGTCTTGTGCTATACCCCAGACTAGACCGCCCAAGCCGCGCTCAGCGTTGAGATAAGGAGGATAGACTATGCCGATTAAGGTTGTTGAACTCCACCATCACGGGATTCGGATTGGCACCGCACCGGATGAGGTTGAACAGGCCCGCAGTTTCTACTCCGACGTGCTGGGCCTGTCTACCGATCCGGCCCGGCCCACTATTCCCACCATCCCCGGTTTCTGGATGTATGTGGGCGAGGGAGAACGGACGACCCAGATCCATCTGATGGGCGCGAGCGGAAAATCGCCCATGGCCAAAAGCGAAAAAGAAGACCCAACCCTGCCGCACGTCGCCCTGGCCGTCGAAGACATTCAAGCGGCCCGTGAGGAGCTGGACGAACGCGGCATCTGGTACTGGAGCATCCAGGGTCTGGTCGGCCAGAACTCCGATCAAGTGTTTGTCCGGGACCCGTGCGGCAATGTGATCGAGCTGCACCAGATCGGCACCTGTACATGTAACAAGATCGCGCTCAGCCAGTAGCCCGTCTGCCATCCGCCCAGCCCTATTTGCCAGGAGGCCCAATGACCGCAGAATACACCCAACGCTTGCTGTCTTCCGACTCTCACATTGTCGAACCCGCCGATCTGTGGCTCACCCGCATGGACAAAAAGTGGCGCGACAAAGCCCCCCGTATTGAGGCGCTGGATGAAACCGGAGACTACATTGTCATCGACGGGCTACGCCCACGTCCGCTGGCCTTTGAGGGTCCGATGGCCGACCTCAAGGCCCAGGGTCTGGACATCCCCAAACCAAAGGGGTTCAAACATTCAGAAAACCGACCGGGCTGCTGGGACCCGGACGAGCGCCTCAAGGACCAGGATCTGGACGGCGTGTCTGGAGAGGTCGTCTACCCCGGGGTCGGGCTGACGCTGGTGCGGGCACCCGACGCCGAGTACCTGTACGCCTGCTGCCGCGCCTATAACGACTGGCTGGCCGAGTTCTGTCAGCCCTACCCTGATCGTTTGAAGGGCGTGGGCATGATTCCGTGCCGGGGCCCGGTTGAGTGGGCGGTCGAAGAAACCGAACGGTGTGCCGAGTTGGGTCTGGTCAGCGTGATGTTGCCCGCCTGGGTCGATGACCGCCCGTATAATCTGCCCGACTGGGATCCGCTGTGGGCGGCCATGCAAGACATGGGGCTGATTGCCAGCATCCACATCGGCGGCCGTGATCCGTTCGGGCGGGCCCACGGTCCGGGTGCGGGGGGGATCATCATCGGTATCGTCAAGTTTGAGATGAACGACACCCTGCAACACCTGATCTGGGGTGGCGCGCCGGTCCGCTTTCCCAAACTCAAGTGGGCGCTGGTCGAAAGCGGCATCGGCTGGATTGGGGCCGCCCTGGGCTTCATGGACCACTGGTGGCAGGACCACAAGGGCTGGATGGAACCTCGCCTGCCCGAACCGCCCAGCACCTATTTTCATCGCCAGTTCTACGCCACCTTCGAGGACGACCGGGCCGGCGTGCTGACCCGCGAGCTGATGGGTGTGGAGAACATCATGTGGGGCTCGGATTACCCGCATACCGAAGGGGTATGGCCGTTCTCCCGCAAACAGGTGGCCGACAACTTCGCCTCGATTCCGGACGTCGACACCCGCAAGATTGTCCACGACAACACGGCCAAGCTGTACGGTTTCTCGATGGAGTAAACGGTTGGCATGCGAGGGGTGTGGCAAAAATTGGCGGCCTGGCTTGGCGGGCGGGCGGCCACGCCCCGGCCATCCCGCAGCTATACGTTTCCCCTGTCCGACTTCCCGGACGGACAGGGTACATCGCTGAGCGTCGGAGGAAAACGGCTGGCCGTTTTCCATCTGGGCAAGCGAGTGTTTGTGATCGAGAATAGCTGCTCGCATAACCGTTCTCCCCTGGTCGGCGGGCTGGTCTCGGGCACGGTGGTGACCTGCCGGACGCATCGGGCACGTTTCAGTCTGGAAACTGGGCAGGCCGTGGGTGGCCCGACCCGCCGACCGGTTCGGACCTATCCGGTGACGGTTGCCGAGGGACGGGTCGTGATTACGGTCAGCTGAGTGCAGCCCGGAGCCGAGGAGACGAGACAGGCGTATGCCAAAACCGTTTTGGGAAACCAAGTCTCTGGCCCAGATGAGCAAGGCCGAGTGGGAATCGCTGTGTGACGGGTGTGGACGCTGCTGTCTGCATAAGATTGAGGACGAGGACGGTGTGGTGTATACCAACGTGGCCTGCCATCTCCTTGACCCCCACACCTGTCGGTGTACCAACTATGCCGAGCGCCAGCGCTGGGTGCCGGACTGTCGCATCCTCAGCCCACAGACGGTGGGGCAGATCCGCTGGCTGCCACGCACATGCGCCTACCGGCGGCTGCACGAGGGCAGAGGCTTGGCTTGGTGGCACCCGCTCAAGTCCGGCAGTCCGGACACGGTCCATCAGGCCGGGATTTCGGTCCGCGGCAGCATTGTGTCAGAAAAGCTGGTTCCGCTCGACCGCCTTGATGACTACATTATCGACTGGATTGAGTCGTAAGGGCGAATATCGCCTAGCCTGCCCCGTCCGCCTCCCACTCCCACGGCAGGGCGTATTTCTTCTTGCTGTTGCAGGCTTTACAGGCCGGAACGATATTGCCCTTGGTTGATCGGCCACCCCGCACCAGGGGGATGAGGTGGTCCATGGTCAGCTCGGCGGGCGGGAAGCGCTCGTGACAGTAGTGACACAGGCCGCCCGCCCGCCGGCGTTTCCACCATTCAGAGCGGCGCAACTCACGGGCACGATTTTTTTCGTGCAGGATGTCAGCTGCGCTCGCGTCTGAGAAAAAGGGCTTCATGCGGTCTGGCTCAGTGCGAGCCTTCCGACGAATGTTCCTCTGACGATCCACCACAGCCACCAGCGTTTTCGTCGCCAGTGTTCTCGTCCTTCTTGTCGGACGCTTCCTGCCCAGCCTCGGCCTCACCTTCGTGCTGATCGGCCCACACAGCTGGGGCCGTAAAGCTGAGGCCCAAGGCAAGCGCCACGGCGGTGATGAGTGTTCTCTTTCGCATAGGTGTTCTCCTCCCCTATCGTTAAAGTACTCGCTGCCCACCCTGAGCAGCGAGCCACTTCCTCAGTAGCCTATTTTGCGGGGATTGAGAACTCCCCCTGGCGAAGCTGCCAACCGCGTGGGTGACGACCCGACGGGCTCAGACTGCCTGACATCAGTTCCAGCAAACCGCCTCACGCTCTGGAAAACATGAAGTATCGGGGCCTCATCCGGCTGCGATGCTACGGGAAAAAACGCCAGGCATCCCGGATCAGCCTTCCAGCCGAGCGCTTTGTGTTCCCGGACGGCTTTCGCTATGGTGATGCCAGCCCTCTGTGCCTGAGCTACTGGCACCACACACGGGGGCGAGAGGGACGGCGATGGAGCACTACGACTGCATTGTGATCGGCACCGGCGGAGTGGGCAGCGCGGCGCTGTTTCATCTGGCCCAGCGTGGCGTGCGAGCCCTGGGCATCGACCGTTTTCCACCCGGCCACGACCGGGGCAGCTCACACGGCAACACGCGCCTCATTCGGCTGGCCTATATGGAGCACCCGGACTACGTCCCGCTGCTGCGGCGGGCCTACACCTTATGGGCCGACCTGTCCGAACGCTGTGCCCAGCAGCTGTATACCGAAACGGGCCTGCTTGAGGTCGGGCCGGCCGACGGGTTCATGGTACCCGGCGTGCGGGCCAGCGCCCGCGCTCACGGTCTGGCGGTTGATGAACTGAGCGCGGCCGAAGCCGAACAGCGCTTCCCCGGCTTTCGGGTGCCCCCGAGCATGACCGCCGTGTTCGAGCAGCAGGCCGGCTATCTGCGCGTTGAGGCGTGTATTCTGGCCCATATTAATCACGCCCAGCGGGCTGGCGTCCAGCTACGCAGCAATGAAGTCGTACAGGACTGGCGGGCCGACGGTCGGGGCGTGGTGGTGACCACCGAGCGGACCGAGTATGCCGCCGAGCGCCTCATCATCACCGCCGGGGCGTGGGCTGGCCAGCTGCTGGGCGAGCTCGGCATCCCCTTTACTATCCGGCGCAAGTCTCTGTTTTGGTACGACATCGACGATCCCGTGTACGGCCAGTCCGGCTGTCCGTGCTACTTCTACGAGACGCCCGAGGGCAATTTTTACGGCTTTCCGCCGACCGACGGGTTTGGCCTGAAAGTAGCCGAGCACTCGGGCGGACAGTCCGTCAGCGATCCGCTCGGCCTTGACCGGAGCGTCTACGCCCACGACCAGGAGCAGGTCGAACGCTTTCTGGCCAGCTACCTGCCGGGGGTCAGCCGGCGGCGTCAGCACCACGTGGTGTGCATGTACACCATGAGTCCGGACGAACATTTTGTTGTAGACCGCCATCCCGAGCACCCGCAGGTCGCTTTTGTGGCCGGACTGTCGGGCCACGGCTTTAAGTTCGCCAGCGTGTTGGGCGAAATCCTCACCCAGCTGGCCCTCGACGGTCAGACCCCGCTGGCAACCGGATTTTTGGGCTGTCAGCGGTTTTTCTCGGACGCCAAGCTATGACCCTGCTCGACCTCGAAGACCTGGACCATATTGCGCTGGGCGCTACCGTCCTGGGCACCGGGGGCGGCGGCGACCCGACTCTGGGCAAGCTGATGGCCCAGCAGGCAGTGCGCCGCCACGGCCCCATCCGGCTGGTTTCGCTCGACGAAGTCGCGGACGAGGCGTGGCTCATCCCCACCGCCATGATGGGTGCCCCAACCGTCCTGGTCGAAAAGATTCCGAGCGGTACCGAAGTCTTGGACGCCTTTCGGATGGTCGAACACCACCTCCACAGCCGGGCGTTTGCCACCCTGTCGATTGAAGCCGGGGGAGTCAATTCGATGATTCCGATGCTGGTCGCGGCCAGCCTGGGCATCCCGATTATTGACGCCGACGGCATGGGCCGGGCGTTTCCGGAAATTCAGATGGTCACCCCCAGCCTGCACGGCGTAGCGGCCACCCCGATGGCGATTGGGGACGAAAAGGGCAACCGGGTGCTGCTGGAAACAGTGGACAATTTCTGGACCGAGCGCCTGGCCCGAACGGCGACGGTCAGCCTGGGCTGTTCGACCGCGGTGGCGCTCTACCCCATGCAGGCCCGGGTGGCCAAAAAAGCCCTGCTACGCGGGACCCTGTCACTCGCCCAGCGGATCGGCCAGACCCTGCACGCTACCACCGCCCGCCAGTCGCACGATCCGATAGAAGCGCTGCTCGACCTGCTCGGGGGTCGGCGGCTGGGCCAGGGCAAGATCACCGATGTGCGACGCCAGACCCAGCAGGGTTTCGCCCGTGGTGAACTCGACATCCGCGGCACCGGCCCGGATGCCGGAGTGACCTTCCGGCTGGCCTTTCAGAACGAAAACCTGCTCTTCTGGCGTGAGGACCAGCCCCAGGCCACGGTTCCCGATCTGATCACGGTTGTCGACGAACAGAGCGGCCGGCCGGTGACGACCGAAAGCTTGCAGTACGGCCTGCGGGTCGCGGTCCTGGGCTTTCCGAGCCATGCGCAGTGGCAAACACCGGCCGGGCTGGCGCTAGTCGGCCCGCGCGCGTTTGGATACGAGATCGATTATGTCCCGCTCCACGCCTCGACCTGATGAGCCCCCGGCGGCCGAGTTACGTCTCGGCGTCGATGTCGGCGGGACCAACACCGACGCGGTCATTGTCGCTCCGGCCGGTCAAGTGTTGGCCAGCGCCAAGTCCCCCACTACGGCCGATGTCACGGCTGGCGTCGGGCACGTCATCCGCACCGTGCTGTCGGACTCCGGGCTGGCGCCGGGCGCTATCGGCTATGCCATGCTGGGCACCACCCACTGTACCAACGCGATTGTCACCCGTCAGGGGCTTGATCGGGTCGGCGTCATTCGTCTTGGAGCGCCGGCTACCCTGGCCATCGAGCCGCTGCTGACCTGGCCGATCGAGCTGCGCCAGGCGGTGTGTGCGTCGCGGGCCATTGTCCGTGGCGGCCATGAGTACGACGGCGAGCCGCTGGCCGCGCTGGACGCCGGGGAGCTGCGGGCCGTCCTCCGAGACATGCGCGGCGCGGTCGCGGCGGTTGCCATCAGCGGCGTGTTCGCACCGGTCAACCCGGCCCACGAACATGCGGCCCGAGACATCGTCCACGAAGTTCTGGGCGAGGACGTAGCGGTCAGCCTGTCGAGCCAGATCGGCAGCCTCAGTCTGCTGGAGCGTGAGAACGCCACCGTGCTTAACGCCGCGCTGATCGGCGTGGCCCGGACCGCCATAGACGGCTTTGCCCGGGCCGTCCAGGGCTGCGGTATTTCGGGCCGCCTGTTCCTGGGCCAGAACGACGGCAGTTTGATGTCGCTCGACTATGCCCTGCAGCATCCCATCTTCACAGTCGCGTCCGGACCGGCCAACAGCATCCGAGGAGCGGCCGCGCTGAGTCGGCTCGATGAGGCACTGGTCATTGATATTGGCGGGACTACGACCGATATCGGTATGCTCCACAGAGGCTTTCCGCGCGAGTCGGCGCTGGCGGTTGAGATCGGCGGCGTGCAGACCAATTTTCGGATGCCGGATCTGGTGTCAATCGGTCTGGGCGGGGGTAGCCGGGTGTATAGCGACGACGGCTGTCGGGTCGGTCCCGACAGCGTCGGCTATCGACTCACCCAGGACGCACTAGCCTTTGGCGGCGGGCAGCTGACCGCCACCGACCTGGCGGTTGCGGCCGGTCGGGCCCGGCTGGGCGACCCCGGCCTGCTCGAGTCCCTGCCCACGTCGGTGGTCGAAACGGGGCTGGCCCATATCGCTCAGCGTCTGGAAGACACGCTAGACCGGGTGAAGCTGTCGGCCGCGCCGGTTCCGGTTGTGGCGGTCGGTGGGGGCAGTCTGCTGCTGCCCGACCACCTGCAGGGGGCCAGCCAGATTATTCGTCCGCCCCACGCCGAGGTCGCCAATGCCATCGGCGTCGCCATCGCCCAGGTCAGCGGGACGGTCGATCAGGTCTTTTCGCTCGACGGGCTGAGCCGGGCCGAGGCACTTGAGCGGGCCAGCCAAGGGGCGTCCGAGCGAGCCGTTGCGGCTGGGGCAAAGCCCGACAGCATTGAGATTATCGACCGGGAGGAAATCCCGCTGGCCTATCTGCCGGGCAACGCCGTGCGTCTCAAAGTCAAAGCGGTCGGCCAGCTGGCGTGAAGGAGCAGGTATGCGCATTGCCGTTGATGTTGGTGGGACCTTCACCGACGTGATCGTGCTCGACGAGCACCGCTTACGCCTGGAGAAAGTCGAAACCACCCCTCACACCCCGACCGACGGCGTACTGCGGGGATTTGCCAAGGCTCAGGCCGCGCTGGAGGCGATTGACTATTTTGTCCACGGCACGACCCTGGGCTTGAACGCCCTGCTGACCCGCAGCGGCGCCCGAGTGGCGATTGTCACCACCCAGGGGTTTCGGGACATCTATGAGCTGGGTCGTACCGCCCGAGACGTGATGTACGACCTGACCTATCACAAGCCCGCGTCCCTGGTGCCCCGCTCGCTGGTCTTTGAGGTCCGGGAACGCCTGGATTTTCAGGGCAACATCCTGACACCCTTTGACGACGAAGCTGCAGCTGCGGTCGCCCAGCGCTTGCGGGCTCAGGCCGTCGAGGCCGTAGCGGTGTGTTTTCTGCACAGCTATGCCAATCCGGCCCACGAATCAGCCATGGCCGAGGTTTTAGCCCAGCACTGCCCGGGCATTCCGGTCACCCTGTCCCACCAGCTCAGCCGCGAATACCGGGAGTATGAACGGACCAGCACGACCGTCATAGACGCGGCCATCAAACCGCTGGTACGGGGCTATCTCGAACAGCTCGACCAATCCCTCCAGGATCAGGGCTTTGGCGGCCACTTCCTGCTCACCCGCTCCGGCGGCGGAGCCATGACGGTCAGCGCCGCCCAGGAGCAGCCGGTCCACCTCGTCCTGTCCGGTCCGGCTGGGGGAGTCATCGGCGCCAGCGCGCTCAGCGAGCTGATCGGCCAGCCCAACCTGATCAGCCTGGATATGGGCGGCACGAGTCTGGATGCCTCACTGATCGTCAACGGTCAGACACGGCTCAACACCGAAGCCCAGTTCGAGGGGTTGCCGATTTCACTCCCGATTCTGGATATTAAGACGATCGGCGCCGGCGGGGGCAGCATCGGCTGGATTGACGAGGGCGGCCATCTGCAGGTCGGCCCGCACAGTGCCGGCGCCCTGCCCGGCCCGGCCTGCTACGGCAAGGGCGGCCGGGCGCCGACCTTCACCGACGCCGCCCTGCTGGTCGGCTATCTCGATCCCAACAACTTTTTGGGCGGTGCTATTCCGCTCGACGCGGACCAAGCCCAACAAGCCGTGCAGTCCGAGTTGGCCGACCGTCTGGGCATGTCCGTCTCTCAGGTCGCGGCCGGCATCGTGCGCATCAGCGAGGCAAAAATCAGCGGCGCCATCCGCGAGATTTCGATTGAACAGGGCTTTCACCCCAAGGACTTTGCCCTGCTGGCGTTTGGCGGAGGTGGCGGCTTGGTGGCAACCAGCGTTGCCCGAGAGCTGGGCATTCCGGTGGCGCTTATTCCGCCTGGACCGGCCAATTTCTCAGCCCTGGGCATGCTCATGGTTGATGTCGTCCACGACTTTTCCCAAACCTATGTCACGGAGCTGGCCGAGGTCGACGTGGCAAGCGTCAGCCGGCTGTACGCCGACCTCGTCCGGCGCGGCCATACCGCCTTGCAGGCCGACGGTTTTGAGTCGCAGGAGCGGCGCGTGGTACGCTCGGCCGAACTTCGCTATCAGGGTCAGGAGCACACGGTCAATCTGCCCCTGCCCGAGCACGATCTCAGCCCGGCAGACCTGTCCGCCCTGGCCGACGCCTTCAACCGGACTCACGCCGAGCAGTACGGCCACCGTATGGACGATCCGGTCGAGTTGGTGACCCTGCGCCTGCGGGCGGTCGGCCTGTTGCCGCGCCCAAGCCTGCCGACTGTTGCGGCTCATACCGGTCCTCTTGAAGCCACCCGAAAAGGCCGCCGTACCGTCTACCAGCCCAGCCTCGGTCGTCCGCTCGACTATGCGGTGTACGACCGGCTGCGGCTGGGCGCGGGGGCCGAGCTGGCCGGCCCGGCCATTATCGAAGAGCCGACCTCAACCACCCTGGTCCATCCCGGCGATAGCCTGCGGGTCGAGGAGTATGGGGAGTTGCGTATTACGCTCGGTTGAGCCGCGTAGCACAAGGAGGAGCGATGAACCCTGTCGATTCGATTACCGTCGAAGTTGTGCGCCACCACCTGCTGTCGGCCGCCCGAGAAATGGCTCGCAACCTGATGCGGACCTCGTACAGCACGATTGTGTACGAGATCCGCGATTTTGGCCTGGGGATTTATGACCGTCAGTGCCGCCTGCTGGCCGAAGCCCCAGGGCTGGCTATCTTCACCCGGGCCAATGACTACGCGCTACGAAAAATCGTCGAGTTCCTGGGCCGCGACAATATCCATCCGGGCGACGTCATTTTGCTCAACTATCCGTTCTGGAGCTCGACCCATACGCTGGATGTGACTGCGGCTTCGCCCATTTTTTACGGCGACCAACTGGTCGGCTTTACCGCAGTCAAACAGCACTGGCTGGATCTCAAACAAAAAGACGCCGGCTACTGCCTGGACTCCCAGGACATGCACCAGGAGGGCCTCTTCTTTCCGTGCTCAAAGATTGAGAAGCGCGGCGTGCGCAATACCGAACTCGAAGACATCATCCGCTTCAACTGCCGCATGCCTGAGCACGTCCTGGGCGACATGAACGCCCAGATCTCCTCGTGTCGGACCGGTGAGCGGCGGGTGCTGGAACTGGTCGAAAAGTTCGGGCCCGACACCTTCAGCCAGGCACTTGATCAGATTCTGGACCACGGCGAGCGACTGGCCCGGGCGCGCCTGGCCAGCCTGCCGACCGGCACTTGGTCGGCCGAGGACTGGGTCGATGATGACGGTGTCGATACCGACACCATGGTCAAAATCAAGGCGACCGTCAGCATCAGCGACACAGAGCTGGTGGTCGACTTTGCCGGCTCCTCACCGGCGACCAACGGGCCGATCAATATCCCCTTCGGCTGCACCCTGGGCGTTGCCGGCCTGGTCTTCAAGTCCATCACCACCCCCGACACGCCGGCCAACGAGGGCAACTTTCGTCCCCTGCGGGTTGAGGCTCCGCCGGGCAGCCTGATGCACGCCGTTCCGCCGGCGGCGACCTTTACCCTGTGGCCGGCGCTGCTGGCGACCGAGGTGGTCACCAAAGCCTTGGCTCAGGGCTTACCCGATATCGTGCCGGCCTGCTCGGGCGGCGACGTGTGCTCGATGATGGGCGTCGGCATCCACCCCCGCAGCGGAAAAATGTGGATCGAGGCGACCAATGAAGGCGTTGGCTTTGGCGGCCACGCCGGCCGTGACGGTGAGAACGGGATCATGCATATCACCGAACCCGGCTGTCGCAATAATCCGGTCGAGGTCTTGGAGACCAAGGCGCCGCTGTTCATTGAGGACTATGGGCTGCGTCAGGATTCGGGCGGCCCGGGAAAGCATCGGGGCGGACTGGGCGTGACGCGAACCTATCGCTTTTTGGCCGACTCGTCGGCCGTAACCCTGGTCAAAAAAACCAAAACGCGGCCGTGGGGCATGGCCGAGGGCCGGGATGGCGAGAACTGCCATGTGATCCTGCGTCCGCACACCGGGCAGGAACGGGTCACCGGCATGGTGTATGAAAACATGGCGGCCGGAGAAGTCCTGGCCAACTGTTCGGGCGGGGGCGGAGGCTGGGGCGACCCCCTGGAACGCAGCCCGGACGCGGTGCTGGACGATGTCCGCCAGGGCTATATTTCGATTGCCAGCGCCAGGGAAGACTATGGGGTGGTGATTGATCCAGACACCCTGCAAATCGACCGGACGGCAACCCAGGTCCTGCGCCGCAGCTAGAGTGGTTCACGATAGGTTGTAGCCATTGGAGCGGTCGTGTGATAGCAGCCGAGGGCGGAGGACCACAGGATGC
>JAGWBB010000050.1 GCA_021296095.1 Desulfurellaceae bacterium
CGAACACGAGGCCGAGGCGCTTAGCGCCAGTCTGGCACCGGCCGGGCTGTCGGCCGCCTTTGCCGAACGGGTGCTGCTCGACACAGACGGCCTGCTGGAACACGACCTCATCGGCGAGCGTGGCAGCCCGGCCCGCACCGAACTTCAAGCCGCCCGCCAGCGCCTGGCCACAGCCGGGGTCGAGGTTCCCCAGGTTGAGGTGACGCAACGCTATGCGTGGATCGCCCAAACCGTTGCCGCCGGGCTTGAGCCGCAGGTGGCTCACACGAACGGCCACACACCACCGTCCTGGAGCGAGCGCCTTGATGCGCTGGTGACGCACAGAGTCTGGGGTCTGGTGATCTTCCTGCTGACCATGGCCGTCACTTTCCAGTCGATCTTCTCCTGGGCCGTCCCGGCCATCGACGCGGTTGACGGCCTGTTCTCAGCCCTCGGCGCCTGGGTCGGGGGCAGCCTGGCCGAGGGTCCGCTCCGCAGCCTGATCGTCGATGGCATCATTGGCGGGGTTGGAGCGGTAGTGGTGTTCGTGCCCCAGATTGCCATCCTGTTCGGCCTCCTCGGCCTGCTCGAAGACTCCGGGTATATGGCCCGGGCGGCGTTCTTGATGGACCGCCTGCTGGCCGGCTTCGGCCTGTCGGGGCGGAGTTTTATCCCGCTGCTGTCGTCTTTTGCGTGCGCGGTGCCGGGCATCATGTCGGCCCGCACGATCGAGAACCAGCGCGACCGGATCGCCACCATTCTGATTGCCCCGCTGATGAGCTGTAGCGCCCGTCTGCCGGTGTATGTGTTGTTGATCTCGGCCTTTATTCCGGCCCAGGCCGTGTGGGGCGTGGTCGGGCTGCAGGGGCTGACCCTGTTTGCCATGTACCTGATCGGGCTGCTCGTCGCCCCACCCATCGCCCTGGTGCTCAAGCGAACGATACTGGCCGGCGAGCCTGTGCCCTTTCTGCTCGAACTGCCGGCCTTCAAGGTCCCGGCCTGGCGGGTGGTGGTCTTCCGCATGTATGACCGCAGCCTGGCCTTTCTGAAACGGGCTGGCACGATTATCCTGGCCACTACCATCCTGGTCTGGGCCTTATCCTACTACCCCTACTCCGATCAGATCAGCCAGGAGTTTGCCGCCCGACGGGCCACAGCCCCGGCCGCCGAACACAACAGCCTGGCAGTTGAGGAAGCCGGCCAGCGCCTGCGCCAGAGTTATCTGGGCCGGGCCGGGCAGGCGATCGAGCCGCTCGTCGAGCCGCTCGGCTGGGACTGGAAGATCGGCATGGCGACCCTGGCCAGCTTTCCGGCCCGCGAGGTAATCATCGCCGCCCTGGGCACAATTTATAACCTGGGCAGCGAGCAGGACGAGTCCAGCCTTGAGCTGCGTGACGCCATGCGGGCCGAACGCCGACCGGACGGCCGACCGGTCTATACCCCGCTGGTCGCGCTGTCGATCATGGTCTTTTTTGCCCTGTGCTGCCAGTGTGGGGCCACCCTGGCGACGATTAAACGCGAGACCAATTCCTGGGGCTATCCGGTCTTCACTTTTGTGTATATGACGAGTCTGGCCTACCTTGGCGCCCTGGGGGTGTATCAGCTCGGCAGTCGTCTGACCGGCTGAGCGGAAAGAGCAGCCGTATGGATGTCCAGACCTTGCTTGTCCTGCCCATTGTCGCCGTGGCTGCCGCGTATATCGGACGGCGGCTGTGGCCGCGCCGTCAGGCTCAGGCCGGCTGTGAGAGCTGTCCCCAAAACCGGAGCCGGACCGATGATTATGCGTGACCCGGTCCCCGTTCGCTTGACATCGCGGGCCGGGGCAAGATAATGGCAGGGATTCGAAGCCACGCTGGCGAGGCGCTCAGAGGAGGGACAATGGATCAGGAGCGACAAGCTGAGACACACGAACCCTGGCTCTCGTTGACGGCCGAAGCGGTCAAGATGGTCAAGCGGACCCTGGCAATCAAGGGCGTTGACAACTGGGGCCTGCGCATGACCGTGTCCGGCGGAGGTTGCAAAGGCTTCCAGTACAGCCTCAACCTCGAACGTGCGGCTCGTGACGACGATTACGTCGTCGTCCAGGACGGTATCACCACCTATCTCGATCCGACCAGCGCCCGCCACCTGAGGGGCACCCGGCTGGATTACGTGACCAACCGGCACGGGACCGGCTTCCATTTTTTCGGGCTCGACGTGGAACGCACAATTGGCTGCGGCTCGCCCATCCTGCTGCGCGGCTGCATCCAGAACAACACCCGGACCGAGGGCTGTGTGCTGTGCGCCCAGCGACCGCTGATGGACATCGACCTGGATGCGGCCAGCGATTTCATCGACCGCCGACAGAGCATCTCTCACCCGGGTCTGACACCGATGCAGAAGTGCGAGAAGTGCTGCTTTGTCATCTGTCAGTGCGACGCGGAGGCGGGATAGGGGCCGCCCCGAGCCCTACGACTGTTTGCTCTTCTCCTGGGCAATAAACGTGAGCCACTGGCGGGCCTGTCTGGCCACCGGCTGATAGCCTGCGGCCTTGGTAAACGCCTCCTGGCTCTCGTCCAGTTTGTCGGAGCGGTACTCGGCAATCCCGAGCAACATATAGGCTTTTCCGGCATCGGCGAGTTCGCCTCTGGCCACGCCGGCGGCGATGGCCGCCGCAGCTTCTGGCCAGCGTTCCATCTCGGCCAGCAGCTCGGCGCGGCGGATATGGGCCTTGCCGCTCGACGCGGTCTGCGCCTCCTGCTCAAGAACGTCCAGCGCCCGCTGATACTCTTTGGCGTGCAGCCAGCAGGTCACCAGGAGTTCCCGGTGTGTCTCGGTGTTGGCCACCGTCTGGCTGGCCAGTCCCTCGTTCAGGAGTTCGGCGGCTTTGTACGGCAGACCGAGTTGCAGATAGGACTGCACCACGTATAACACTTCCTGTTCTTCGAGCAGTCCCAGCGCATGGGCCAGGGCCAGCGCTGAGGCGGCCCGCTCCTGCTGCTCGGTCTGCAGATACACCTGCGAGAGCTGCAACCAGTAGTTCTTTTTGCGGGGCAGGCGATTCAGCAGCTGGTGCAGCACATCTACGGCCTGGGACAGTTTTTGCTGTTCGAGCGACGCAAACAGCAGCAGCTGGTACCACTCCTCATGGAAGCTCACGTCCTGGTCGATGGCCTGTCGGATATGCCGCTCGGCCTCGGCGTGGCGCTTGAGCTGGCTGTACACCTGGGCCAGCACGGCCCGAGAGCGCGGCGTGGGCTCGGCTTCGTCAGCCAGCCAGGTTTCGAGCACCTGCGCCCCTTCCTCATACCGCTCGGCGGCAATCATGATCTGGCCCAGATTATAGCGCAGGTTCTGGGCGCGTTCGGGCGGCAGGGCCTGGCCGGCCAGACTTGTCTGAAACGCCTCAATGGCCTGATCAAAGCGGTTCAACCCGGCGTAGACATGGCCCAGGGTCTGGTGGGCGAGCGCCGCCTCGTAGGGACTGAGCTCGGGGTTCCTGGCCAGGGTCTGCAACTGGCTCAGGGCCTGCTGATGCTGCTCCTGCTGGCTCAGCTCCTGAGCCTGGACCAGCTGATCATAGACTTCTTTTGACAGCGGGGGCTCGCTGGCGAGCACCTCGACGACGAGCAGGCACATGACTGCCCAGCCGCCCAGCAGGCCAAGCCATCTGGTATCGCGTCTTCTTCTGCTGTCCATCTCAGCCCTCCTGCAGGGCGAAGTTGATCCGCTGCGAGGCGCGTGAGTCAACCGCCTGCCCGTCTTGGGTCCGGGGCTTGAATTTCCATTGGACAATGGCCCGCAGCGCAGCTCGGTCAAAAATTTTGGGCGGCGAGGATTCGATCACCACCGGGTCGCTCACGCTGCCATCTTTGGTGATGGTAAACTCAACCGTCACAAATCCCTCGATCTGCATGCGCGAGGCGCGCGACGGATAGCGCGGGGGGACTCGCACCAGGGCGATCAGTTCCTGGTTCATCAGCCCCGGTCCGGCCGGCTGGGCTGCGGACGGCGCCCCCAAGGGGATCATGCCCAGCAAAGGCCCGCGGACGGGCGCCGTCGTCATCTCGAGCTGCGGCGCTGCCAGCCTGGGCTGCGGCGAGGGCAGGGCCAAGCTCGGGGTCGGCGGCGGATTTTCGGGCGGGGGGGGCTCCGGCGGAGGTTCACGCCGGGCGTCTGGCGGGGGCGGTTCTTCGCGGGCCAGGCGCACGAAGTCGATCATCGGGTAGGCATCCCGACGCAGACTGTCACTCGGCGGCCGTGAGATCAGGGCCTGCATGCCAAGAAAGAGCAGGAGGGCGACGACGAGCCCGCCACCTCCCGACGCTGTCGTCCGCCGCCACATCGCCTAGCCCTCCTGCCGGGCGGCAACGGCGATATTGTTCACGCCGGCCAGCCGGACCTGATCCATGACCTGGACCAGCAGTCCGGTTTGTGCCGACTCGTCCGCCAACACGATGACATCGGCCTCCGGGTTATCGGCCCGCATCCGCTCGACATTGGCCCGGACCGCTCGAATATCGACCCGGCGGCGCTCCATCCACACCTCACCCCTGGCCGACAGGGCGATATGGATCGTACCGCGTTCCTTGGTCTGGGTGGTCTGGGCGAAAGGCCGGTTGACATCAATCCCGGCTTCTTTGACGAACGACGCCGTCACCAGGAAAAAGATGAGCAGAATAAAGACCATATCAATCAGCGGGGTCAGATTGGGCTGGTTGTCGCCCTGGAGGCTGGCTCGGCGGCGTCTCATGGCAGTACCCTCAACATCGTGGCCCGGCGTTTAGCGGCCGGAGCGTTTCTCAAGTTCGACCTGAGCCCGTATCCACAACAGGCCTGGGTTGCCGAATTTGTCGTCCAGCTGGAGCAGGCTGGTCAGTTTCTGCATTTCGACCTGGGATCGCTGGGTCAGGCTGGCGCCAAAGTACAGTCCGGGCAGAGCACACACCAGCCCGGCCATGGTCGTCACCAGGGCTTCGGAAATGCCGTTGGCCACCCCGTTGACGTTGCCCGTCCCGAACAGCTGCATCACGGTAAAGGTGGCGATCATGCCGTTCACGGTTCCCAACAGTCCCAGAATGGGCAATACGACGGTCAGGGATCGAATCAGCGGCAGAGAGCGACACAGCTGATAGTCCAACTCGGCGATCTCCATCCGGCGCAGTTGACGGGCGTGCCAGGAGTAGCGCTCGCTGCGCGCCTGCCAGCGGGCAATGACCCCGCTCACCAGGGCCGGATAGCTCGTGCGCAAGAAGACGTAGCGTTCAATGATGAGCGTGCTCAGAACGACCGTGACCAGCAGGATGCCCCACAGGGCGGGCCCGCCGACCGCCATGAATCGTTGCAAGGGATCAAGCGGATTCTGGATCAGGAAGCTCACTGCGCCGCTCCACGAGTCTGGCGATCATCCCGGCACTCTGCTCGTCCAGGATCTGAATCAGTCGGGTGCTCTTGCCCGAGACCAGGGTGTGAAGAAGGACAATCGGAATCGCTACGGTCAGCCCCAGTTGGGTCGTCACCAGCGCCTGCGAAATCCCGCTCGACATCGTGCGGGGATCGCCCGTCCCAAACAGGGTAATGGCCTGGAAGGTGTCGATCATGCCGACGACCGTGCCCAGCAAGCCCAGCAGCGGGGCGACTGCGGCCAGGATACTGATTGTCGACAGGCCACGTTCCAGGCGGGGAACCTGGTTCAGGATGGCCTCATCCAGGCGGGCTTCCAGGGTCTCGGCATCCTGCTCTTCGTCGTTATGATACACCAGCATCACCCGACCCAGCGCGTTGTCGGCCTGTGGTGTGTCGGTCTGGCGTTGAGCGTTGATGCGCCGCCCCTCTCGCCACAGGTAGACCGCCCGCTCTACGACCAGGCCCAGGCCCACGAAACCGATGGCGATGATGATATAGCCGATGAAGCCGCCCTGCTGCAGGCGTTCCCACACGTCTGGGGTCTGGACCAGCGCGGCCAGAATCGCGCCCCGAGACGGGTCTATGCCGAACGCGCCATAGCCATCGCTGGTCTGCTCCAGTTCCTGGGCGGCGCTGCGGTAGCGCGGCTCCGGCTGGCGCGTCAGCTCCACCAGCTGGCGCGTTTCCGGCACATAGCGGAGATAGTTGCCCTGAGAGACGCTGTTAAACACCCCGACCCGGACGACTGTTCGCTCCGCCTGGGTGCCATTCGCGTCCACCACCGTCGTCGGAAATTGGACCACCCGCCCGGACTGGGTCATCTCTTCCAGCAGCCCAACCCACAGGCGTTCGAGTTCGTCCAGCGAGGGCAGTTCCCGGCTCTCGCCCACGGCGTACAGAAAAGCCGCCCGCTCCCCGAGTTGGGCGGACACGAGCGAGTTCTCAAGCAGGCCTGCGGTATCGCGCGCCACCTGGCGCACCACACCGAACAGCTCGCCCAGCGAGGCCGCCCGCTCATCAAGCTGGTCGCGCAGCTCCCCCAGACGGTCTTCGTTCTGCTCAAAAACCACCCGCCTCTGTTCGCCCTCGCGCCTGACCTCGTTGAGGTCTGCTCTGGCCTGCTGGATGCGCTCCTGCTGCTGGTCACGCTCGGCCACAAAACGGGCTTCGCGCTCACCGTGCAGCCGGGTATCGGTCTGCCGTGCAGACCGCACGCGCTCCAGCAATTCCTCGAGCGAGCCGGGCGCTTCCTGGGCGGCCGGCCCCGACCAGGCCGACACGCTCAGCAGGACGAACCAGATCACCCCCCAGTATATGCTGTTCACGGTATCACCTTATCTGGCTGTGGAGCCGGGACGGGCAGACTGAGCAGCTGTGGCGTGGCCTGTTGCTGGGCGACCAGCAAACCCCGTGTGACCGCGCTCCGGTAGCTCTGCGGCAGGGGCTCCCACTGGCGGGCGGCATGATTCCACTGGCCGACCTCCTGGCCGTCCAGCGTCTGATACAGCAGCGCCAGCCGGCCAACCCGTAAGAAATCGACCGTGCGTTCCTGGTCGTCCAGCGTCAGCCCGCCACGGTAGGCCTCAATCGTCCGACCGTATTCCATCTCGACCTGATAGGCTTCCATGATGCGTCGATACTTCTCGGCAATCGTCAGGTCGGACTGGTCGAGCCAGGTCCGCAGACTCGTCAGACGCGCCTGGCGTTCTTCGGGCAGAAACGGAATATCCAGGGTCACAAACTGCTCCAGGCGTTCGAGCATGCGGACCAGCAGGGGCAAGATCTCACGCTGGGTGACCTCGATCTCTTGCAGCTGCTGTTCGAGCGAGGTGACCTCTTGGCCTTGGGCGTCGAGCATGCGGTCGAGTTGCTCGGCATACACCCGCAGGCTGTCCGTCTGCTGGACAATCTCTCGATAGGTGGCGAGCAGCCGCTGGGTTTCGTCGTCCAGGCGGTCAATGGCGTTTTGCGAGTCTATAGCGGCTTGGTTGGCCTGGGTCTGGGCAGTCAGGGACGACTCCAGCGCCTGGGCGGTGACTCGCCCGGTCCAGCCCACAAGACTGGTCCACACCAGCAGGCATACCAGGGAGGTCTTGTGCGTCATGTTGTGGCCCGCCTTTCAGCCGCTAGACATACACGAGAGAGCCAGCAAAATAAAGAGCCTCATTCCTCAGCCCACCCGGGCCAGCTCCAGGCGTCCGGCCCAGCGATCCTCCAGGATCGCCCGCATCCGACGCGAGGCCGGCGAGCGCAACTCGGGGTCTTTGGCCAGCCAGGCCTGGGCTTCCTGGCGGGCGGCTTCCAGAATACGGCTGTCCCGGACGATGTTGGCCACCCGGAAATCGGGCAGGCCGGACTGGCGGGTGCCGAGAAATTCGCCGGGGCCCCGCAGGGCCAAATCGGCCTCGGCGATCCGAAAGCCGTCGTTGGAGTCAGCCATGACCTGGAGACGCCGCAGGGCTTCGTCGGCCGGGGTGTACTGGGCCAACAGCAGACACACCGACTCGGCCTGCCCACGGCCGACCCGGCCGCGCAGCTGGTGGAGCTGCGACAGGCCGAAGCGCTCGGCGTGCTCAATCAGCATGACCGTCGCGTTGGGCACGTCAATGCCGACCTCAATGACGGTCGTTGACACCAGCAGCTGCGCCTCACCGTTCTGGAAACGGCGCATCACCTCGTCCTTGTCCTCACTCTTCATGCGGCCGTGGAGCAGGGCCACGCGATAGTCCCGAAAGGCGCCGCCGGCGAGTTCCTCAGCCATGCTGGTCGCGGCCTTCAGGTCCAACTTCTCGGATTCTTCGACCAGCGGATAGACCACATAGGCCTGCTGGCCGCGGTCGAGGTGGTCCTTGACCAGCCCATACGCCTGCTGGCGTTCGCCCTCGTGAAACACCCGGGTGGCGACCGGTTTGCGGCCGGGCGGCAGCTCGTCAATCACCGACACCTCGAGGTCGCCGTACAGGGTCAGGGCCAGGGTGCGGGGAATCGGGGTGGCGGTCATCAGCAGCATGTCCGGGTTGGCGCCGTGGCGTCGCAGGGCGGCGCGTTGCATCACCCCGAAGCGGTGCTGCTCGTCCACAATGGCCAGACCCAGCTGGCGAAAGCGCACCCCGTCTTGAATCAGGGCGTGGGTGCCGACGACGATCTCGATCTCGCCCCGCTCCAGCGACTCGTACAGCTCGGTTTTGCGTTTGGTCTCGCCGGTCAGCAGCGCGATTGAGACCTGGAGCGCATCGGCCAAGGGGCGGAGAGTACGGAAATGCTGTTCGGCCAAGAGTTCGGTCGGCGCCATGAAGGCCACCTGGAAGCCGCTGTCAAGCGCCGCCATGGCGGCACTCAGGGCGACCATAGTCTTGCCCGAGCCGACATCGCCCTGGACCAGACGGTTCATCGGATGGGGGGCGGCCAGATCACGCTGGATGGCTTCCAGCACCCGCTCCTGGGCGCCTGTCAGGCGAAAGGGCAAGACCTCGCGCAGACGGGTCGAGAGCATACCCGGCACGATGGACAGACCGTCCTCTTTGACCAGACTCCGCCGCCGCAGGGCCATGCCCAGCTGGAGATAGAAGAGCTCGTCAAAGACCACCGCTCGGTGCGCCTCAGACGTCACCTCGTTGAGCGGCTTGAGGTCGGCATCGGCCGGCGGCAGGTGCAGGTAGCGCAGGGCCGCACTCAGATCCATTAGGTCCAAACGCGCGCTGCACTCGGGCGGGATGCTGGTAGGCACCAGATCGGCATACATCTCGACCGCGCCGTGGACCAGGCGACGCATGGCCGCGACCGTCATCTCGGTGGTTTTGTTATAGATGGGCAGGATACGCGCCGTCTGGTCTTCTTCGTCGACCAGCTCCATCTCCGGATGGATCATCCACTTGCCGCCCTTGAGGCCCAGGGCGACCTTGCCGAACAGCAGCACCCGCTGACCGACGCGGTATTTCTGCTGGAAATAGCGGTGCTGGTGGTACCACATCAGAAACAGAAAGCCGGTCTCGTCGCGGACCACGCCTTCGAGCACCCAGCGGCGACGGCGGCCCATGAAGCGGCGCTCCATGCGGACCAGCTGACCCACCGTCGCCCCCTCTTCGCCGGTCGCCAGATCACGAATCGTTCTCAGCTCACGCCGGTCCTGGTAGCGAAACGGCAGGTGGTAGAGCAAATCCTCAACCGTATGGATGCCCAGCCGGGCCAGCTGCTGGGCGCGCTTGGGGCCGACGCCCTTCACATACTGGACGGGTTTTTTCAGAGGCGGCGTGGACCGGAAGGAAGACGACCGGCCAGCCGACGAGGTGGAACGCTCAGCCATGAGAACGTCCTCAGTCGTGCCCTCGGTCCCAGTTTTGCCCTTTGACTTTTGCCCTTTGCCCTTTGACTTGCTTCACGCTCCCCACCCCTCGGCGTCACCCCTCGTTGCCCTGCGCGTGATACTCCTGCACCGGCTTGACGGCCAGCAAACCGTGGCGCAGGCGGCTGATGCCCTCGGCCGCCGCGTCGGCACCGGCAACGGTGGTAAAATACGGCACGCGACACTCCAGGGCGCTGCGGCGGATGGAAAAGGAGTCGGCCAGCGACTGCATCCCGTCGGTGGTATTGATGACCAGGGCGATCTGCCCGGCCTGTATGGCGTCAACGATGTGGGGCGAGCCTTCCTTGACCTTATTGACGCTCTCAACGCTAAGGCCGGCCCGGCGCAGGTAGGCGGCGGTGCCCCGGGTCGCCATCAGCTGGAAACCGTTTTCGGCCAGGCGCCGAGCGACCCTCAGGCTGGCAGCCTTATCCTGATCCCTGACGCTGAGCAGGGCTTGGCCGTGCATCGGCAACACCGTGCCGGCCGCAGTCTGGGCTTTGGCAAAGGCCACGCCAAACGCGGCGTCAATGCCCATCACCTCGCCGGTCGATTTCATCTCCGGGCCCAGCACGGTATCCACTCCAGGGAATTTGATAAAGGGAAAAACCGCCTCTTTGACGCTGACGTGGTCGGGCACAATCTCGTGGGTATAGCCGAGTTCGGCCAGGGTCTTACCGGCCATGACGCGGGCGGCGATCTTGGCCAGCGGCTGGCCGATGGCCTTGCTCACAAACGGCACCGTGCGCGAGGCGCGCGGGTTGACCTCCAGCACGTAGACGGTGTGGTCCTGGACGGCAAACTGGATATTGATCAGGCCCACCACGCCCAGCTCGGTGGCCAGCAGTACGGTCTGGCGCCGGATCTCGTCCTGGACCGCAGGCGACAGATTGCGGGGCGGCAGCGAGCAGGCGCTGTCGCCGGAGTGGACCCCGGCCAGCTCGATATGCTCCATAATGCCGCCGATGACCACGCTGCGACCGTCGCTGACCGCGTCCACATCGACCTCGGTGGCGTCGTCCAGAAACTTGTCGATCAAGACCGGATGTTCGGGCGAGACCGAGACCGCCTCACGCATATAGCGCTTCAGGCTGGCCTGGTCGTACACAATCTGCATGGCCCGCCCACCCAACACGTAGGACGGCCGGACCAAGGTGGGATAGCTGATGTGCTCGGCAATCCGCAGCGCTTCCACAGCCGAACGGGCGATGCCGTTGGGCGGCTGGCGCAGGCCGAGCTTGTCGAGCACGGCTCTGAAACGTTCCCGATCTTCGGCCCGGTCGATGGAGTCAGGGCTGGTGCCCAGGATAGGCACCCCGGCCCGTTCGAGCGGCACGGCCAGCTTGAGCGGTGTCTGTCCGCCGAACTGGACAATCACCCCGAACGGGCGCTCGGTCCGCACGATGCTCAGCACGTCCTCAAGCGTGAGCGGCTCAAAATAGAGTTTGTCCGAGGTGTCGTAATCCGTGCTGACCGTCTCCGGGTTACAGTTGACCATGATGGTCTCAAAGCCGTCGTCCTTGAGGGCAAAGGCGGCGTGAACGCAGCAGTAGTCAAACTCAATGCCCTGACCGATCCGGTTGGGACCGCCGCCCAGAATCATCACCTTACGACGCGTCGTCGGTCCGGCCTCGTCCTCACCCTCATAGCTGGAGTACAGATACGGCGTGTGGGCCACAAATTCGGCCGCACAGGTATCGACCGTTTTATACACCGGGGTGACGGCGTGCTGTTCGCGCAGACCGCGCACCTCGGCCTCGCTGCGGCCGACCAGCTCGGCCAGACGACAGTCCGAAAAGCCCATCTCCTTGGCTTTCCGCAGCACGTCCGGCCGCTCAAGGCCGAGGCCGTCGGCCTTGAGCCCGGCCTCAAAGTCGAGGATCTGCACAAGGTTATCCAGGAACCACGGATCAATCCCGGTGATCCGGTACAACTCCTCGACCGACATGCCCAGGCGCAGCGCCTCGGCCACATACCACAGGCGGTCGGCCCGGGGGGTACGCAGATAGTCGCGGACGTGCTGAAGAAGCTCCGGTCGGCCCTCAGACTCCTGGTCTTTGCCCTTTGACTTTTGACTTTTGACTTTTGACTTTTCAATCCGCTCATCAAGCCCGTAGCTGCCGATCTCCAGGGACCGCAGCGCCTTCTGCAAGGCCTCCTTGAACGTCCGACCGATCGCCATGGCCTCGCCGACCGACTTCATCTGGGGGCCCAGCGCGCTATCGGCCTGGGGAAATTTGTCAAAGGTAAAGCGCGGCATCTTGACCACCACATAGTCGAGCGTGGGTTCAAAACTGGCCGGCGTTTCGCGCGTGATGTCGTTCGGAATCTCGTCGAGCGTGTAGCCGACCGCCAGCTTGGCCGCAATCTTGGCAATCGGAAAGCCGGTCGCCTTGCTGGCCAGGGCCGACGAGCGCGAGACGCGCGGGTTCATCTCAATGACCACCATCCGGCCGCTGCCGGGATCGACCGCAAACTGGATGTTTGAGCCGCCGGTATCCACCCCGACCTCGCGGATAATCCGCAGGGCCGCGTCCCGCATCAGCTGATACTCCTTGTCGGTCAGGGTCTGGGCCGGCGCAACCGTTATCGAGTCGCCGGTGTGGACGCCCATGGGGTCGAGGTTTTCGATTGAGCAGATAATGACGACATTGTCCTTGGTGTCGCGCATGACCTCAAGCTCAAACTCTTTCCAGCCCGCGATCGACTCTTCGATCAGCACCTCGGTGCTCGGCGAGCTGTCCAGCCCCCACTCGACCAGGCGTCGGAAGTCGTCCATGGACTCGACAATCCCGCCGCCGGCCCCGCCCAGAGTCCGGGACGGGCGGACGATCAGCGGCAGGCCGAGCTGCGCCAAGACCTGCTCGGCCTCCCGGTAGGAGTGGGCATAGCCGCTACGCGGCAGGTCGAGCCCGATGCGCTGCATGGCGGCCTTGAACAAATCCCGGTCTTCGGCCTTTTTGATCGCCGGCAGCTTGGCGCCGATCAGCTCCACCCCATAGCGATCGAGCACCCCGGCCTCGGCCAGGTCGATGGCCAGGTTGAGGCCGGTTTGGCCGCCAATGGTCGGCAACAGCGCGTCGGGACGCTCGTCGGCGATGATTTTCTCCACGACTTCGGGCCGCAGCGGCTCGATATAGGTCCGGTCGGCAAACTCGGGGTCGGTCATGATGGTGGCCGGGTTCGAGTTGACCAGAATGACCCGATAGCCCTCGGACTTGAGCGCCTTGCAGGCCTGGGTGCCGGAGTAATCGAACTCACACGCCTGACCGATAATAATCGGCCCGGAGCCAATCAGGAGAATAGCGTCGAGGTCGGTTCGTTTGGGCATGACTACCGCGTCTATCCTCTTGTGTAGCGGTCCATCAGGGCGGTGAAACGAGCGAACAGATAGCTGGCGTCGTGCGGCCCCGGGGAAGCTTCAGGATGGTACTGGACGGAAAAGAGCGGATGCTGGAGATGGCTCAAGCCCTCTGCGGTCTGATCGTTGAGGTTGATATGGGTGATCTCGGCCCGCCCCTTCAGCGAGTCCATATCAACACAAAAGCCGTGGTTCTGGGAGGTGATTTCAACCTTGCGGGTGGCCAGGTCCATGACCGGGTGGTTGCCGCCGTGGTGGCCGAACTTGAGCTTGAAGGTCGTACCGCCCAGCGCCAAGCCCAGGATCTGGTGGCCCAGACAGATGCCGAATATCGGCACCCGACCGATCAGGGCCGCCACACTGCGTTTGGCGTACGGCACCGCGTCGGGATCGCCCGGACCGTTTGACAGGAAGACGCCGTCGGGTTTGAGAGCCAGGACCTCGTCGGCCGGGGTCTGGGCCGGGACGACCCGCACCCGGCAGCCGGACGCCACGAGCTGGCGCAGGATATTGAACTTCATGCCGTAATCGTAGGCCACGACAAAAAAGGACTGCTCAGTCCCTTGGGTGTCGCGATAACCCGAGCCCAGCTCCCAGCCGGCCTGCCACCAGTCATAGGGCTGGCCGCAGGTGACCTGTTTGACCAGATCCCTACCCTCCAGGCCGGGTGCAGCCCGGGCTCGGGCCACCAGCCGCCGGGGCTCAGCCTCGACGGTCGAAATAACGGCCTGCTGAGCGCCGTGGTCACGGATGTGGCGAACCAGGGCGCGGGTGTCGATGCCCTGAATACCGACGATAGCGTGCTCGGCCATATACGCGGCCAGGCTCTGCTCGGCCCGCCAGTTGCTCGGGCGGGGCCAGTATTCTTTGACCACAAAGCCCTCTACAAACGGCCGCCGGGATTCCACGTCTTCGGGATTGACACCCACATTGCCGATCTCGGGACAGGTCATGATGACAATCTGTCCGGTGTAGGACGGATCGGTCAGAATCTCCTGGTAGCCGCTCAGCGCGGTGTTGAACACCACCTCTCCGGTCGCTTCTCCCTCGGCGCCAAAGGCGCTGCCGTGGAAGACCGTTCCGTCTGCAAGGGCGAGCAGGGCTTTCATATCAGTGTCATACACCGGGCAGGCACGGGACCCGCTCCGCCGGGCAGAACCCATCCCACCCGGCCGGGCAGGCACAGGGGCCTGCCCCTACGAGTTTATTTTTGACTGTTGCCTTGCCTTGCATCATACACCACCTGTCCACCGACCAGGGTCAGCACCGCCCGGCCCTTCATGCGCTGGCCCACAAAGGGCGTATTGCTACTTTTCGAGTGCAGCCCTTGGGCGGCAACGATCCAGACCTGATGGGGATCGAACACCACCACATCGGCCGGCGCGCCGACCGACAGGCTGCCGTAGGGCAGGTGAAAGATCCGAGCCGGATTCCAGCTCAGCTTCTGCACCGCCTCGGACAGGGACAGGACGCCGGCTTCGACCAGCCCCAGGGTCAGCGGCAGGGCCGTCTCCAGGCCGACCACGCCGTGGGCTGCGGCCTCGAATGCGCCGGCTTTATCGTCACGGTGATGGGGTGCATGATCGGTGGCAATCGCGTCAAGCGTGCCGTCCCGCAGTCCCTGCCGCATGGCCTCGACATCGGCCGCCTGGCGTAGCGGCGGCGCCATCTTGGCGTCGGCCTGATAGTCCACAACCGCCTCTTCGGTCAGGCTGAAATGGTGGGGCGCCACCTCAGCGGTGACCGGCAGGCCGTCTTTTTTGGCCTGACGAATAAGGTCAATCGATCCACGGGCGCTGACGTGGGCGACATGGACGTGTCCGCCGGTCAGACGGGCCAGGGCCAAGTCTCGGGCAATCATCACCTCTTCGGCCGCGTTGGGCACGCCTTTGCGTCCCAGCCGGGCGGCGGTCGGCCCCTCGTTCATGCTGCCCCCGGCAGCCAAGTTGAGGTCTTCCTCGTGGACGCTGATAGGCAGCCCCAGGTCCGCACACCACTCCAGGGCGCGGCGCATCAGCCCGGCGTCCATCACCGGCCGGCCGTCGTCGGAGACGGCCACAATCCCGGCCTCGCGCATCTCGTCGAGCGGAGCCAGACGCTCGCCCTTGAGCCCGACCGACAGGGCGCCGATGGGCAGCACTCGGGCCAGGTTTGCGCTGCGGGCTTTGTCAAGAATATAGCGCGTGACCTCGCCGCTATCGTTGACCGGATTGGTATTGGCCATGCAGGCGACTGTGGTAAACCCGCCCGCCACTGCGGACTGGGCTCCGGTCCGCACGGTCTCTTTGTACTCATAGCCCGGCTCACGAAAATGCACGTGCAGGTCAACAAAACCGGGCGCAACAATCCAGCCCCGGGCGTCCACCTCCAGCGTGTCCGGGTCTGACAGCTGGGCCAGGCGCTGCGGCGGTTCCACGCTGCGGATACGCCCGTCCTCAATCACCAGGTCGGCCGGCCCATCGAGAGTATTGGCCGGATCGACTACGGTGCCGTTGCGAATGACGACTCTCATCGGGCTGCTATCCTGCTACACGATGCGCTCCGCTGTGGTTCTGCGGCCAAGACACGGACACGACGGTAAAAAAAAGGCCCCCTTGGCAGTGCAAGGAGGCCCTTTTGTGAATGTCACAGTCCAACAAGTGTGCTCACCCGTCCTCACCTCATGGGCTGGCTCGAGAGGTCACCCTGTCTTAACCGGCTCCACCCAACGTGTCAAGCGACCCGCCGCCTCGGTCGTGCCTCCATTTTACATCGCCCTTCATCTCTGCCGGCACAGCGCCCCCCCTCCCTGGCCCTCCCCCTCACCGGGGGGAGGGGATTTCCTGCTCCCTCTCCCCTGGAGGGAGAGGGCTGGGGCGAGGCGGATTTTCCGGTCGCGGTCGCACGACCCGCCGCCTCAGACCGGCCACTCCTCCATGCGGTAGGCCATGTCCCAGAACAGGTACTCGTAACGCGCGCTGCGACAGAAGATCTCGACCAACCGCTCGGGGTCGGTTTTCCCGGCATAGCTGTCGAGCAGGGCGCGCAGCCAGGCGGCCAGGGACGCGAACTCCTCGGACGCGTACATCTCGATCCACCTGGCGTAGAACGGCGCGTCAGTTGGTTTGCCGCGCTTAGCCAGGGTCTGGCCGATCTCGGCATAGCCCCACTGACACGGCAGCAGGGCCGTCACCGTCTCGGCCAGATCGCCGAGCGAAGCCACCCGCAACAGATGACTGGTATACGCCTGGGTCGTGGGCGCGGCCTCGGTCGCGGCCAGCTCCTCGGCCGTGATGCCGCACTCGGCCGCAAATTCGCGGTGCAGAGCCATCTCCTGGTTGAGCGTGGCGTCCAAGAGCGTGGCAAAGCGGGCCATGGTTTCAAGGCTCGGCGCCTTGGCTGCGGCCAGAGCCACCAGACGGCTGTACCCAATCAGAAAGACGTAATCCTGGCGCATATAGAAGCGGAAATTTTCCAGGGGCAGCGAGCCATCGCCGAGCGACCGCACAAAAGGATGGGCCAGCGATTGGCGCCAGACCGGAGCCGCAGCCTCGTACAATTGGTGTGTCAGTGTCATGCCGCCTCAGGAAGCAATGCCGAATCCAGCCAGGGAGGATTCGGCACGGGGTACGGCGCCCCCTATACCAGAGGCGCCTGAGAGCGGCAAGCAGGAACGGCTCAGGGGCGTTGCAGCTGAATCACACGCCTCTGGATAACACCGGCCAATGTAGGCTATATACAGGGCAAACTATGTCCATAGAGGAGGAGCGTATGCCACAAGTGATCGGAGGAGAAATCGGCAATATTGATGCCGATAAGTGGAGCTGCGGCGACTGCGCCGATGCCGGTCAGGAGTACAAAGAAGAAGAGGCCAAGGTCATCATGCACAGCGTCAGCACCCACAAGGCGTTTAACATAGACCGCGACACCGACAAAAGGGTCGTGCGCGCCGTGCCCAAATAGTGCTGACCATGCCGGGCCGCCGGGCACGTCTGATTGACCTGTCAGCCCACCCGATTGAGGTGGGCTTTTTTTCGCCCCGTCGCCCGCGCTACGTCAAAAGGTGATCGTGATCCCAAAATATATCGAAAGGACATCACGATCACCTTTTCTGCCAGTACCACAAAAATTCCGTATTGCCCTTAGCCCCGCGCAGCGGCGATTCGATCAGACCCTTGGGAATCAAGCCCCAGTCCGCAGCCTGAGCCTGCAAACGGCTGACGACCTCGTGGTGCAGCGTCGGGTCTCGAACGATGCCGCCCTTCCCCACCCTGCCTTTGCCGACCTCGAACTGGGGCTTGATCAGCGCGATGCCGTGTCCGCCCGGAGCGAGCAGCTTGAGAACCGTCGGGACAACGGTCGTGAGCGAGATGAACGACACATCAATCACGCTCAGGCTGGGCTGGGCGCTCAGTCCAGCGAGCGTGCGGATATTCTGACGCTCGATATTCACCACCCGGGGGTCCTGGCGCAGCGACCAGGCCAGCTGTCCATAGCCGACATCAACGGCAAAGACCCGGGCCGCGCCGTGTTGCAGCAGGCAGTCGGTGAACCCGCCGGTCGAGGCGCCGACATCGAGCGCGAGCCGGCCCGTAACATCGACACCAAAGGCCCGTAGCGCGGCTTCCAGCTTGAGACCGCCACGGCTGACGTAGCGCGGGCGGGCGTGGTCTTTAATGCGGACCTGAGCCGCGCTATCGACCAGAGTAGCCGGCTTGTCAACCCGCTGATCGTTGACGACAACAGCGCCGGCCATGATGAGCCGCCGGGCCTGCTCGCGGCTGGCGGTCAGACCGCGCTGAACGGTGAGCACGTCGAGGCGTTTGCGTCGGGCGGGGTGTTTGCGATCAGCCACAACAGGCACGGGGCAGAAACGCTATGCCGGTCAGATTACGTGTGATGCCGCTTCCCTAGATGACGCAATGGGTATCCCACATCAGGTTTGGGGAGGCGCGGCGCGATCAACGATCAGGTGACAGATCTGCCGCAGCGGCTCGGCCGCAGGTCCAAAGGGCTGGAGCGCCGAGAGCGCGGCCTCGCGCAGCTGGCGCGCCAGACGCTTGGACCGGTCGAGACCGATGGCGGCCGGATAGGTGGCTTTGTTCAGCTCGGCGTCGCGGCCCTCGCGTTTGCCGGTTTTTCCCGTGCCGCCCTCGATATCCAGAATATCGTCGGTCACCTGAAAGGCCAGACCGATCGCCGTTCCATACTGGTCCAGGCACTCGTACTGGCGCGGGGTGGCGCCGCCCAGCAGCCCGCCGACCCGGACCGCAGCCCGAATCATCGCCCCGGTCTTGCGGGTATGAATCGCCTCAACCACGGTGCGGGTCGGTTTCTTCTTTTCGGCCTCAAGGTCCAACACCTGCCCGCCCACCATACCGCCGGCGCCGGCCGCAAGGGCCACCTCGTGCAGCGCCCGCAGCGCCGCCTGTCCCCGGCGCGGGGCGGCCAACGCGCCCTCGGCCATGACCCGAAACGCCTCGGTCAGCAGTCCGTCGCCGGCCAGGACGGCCATGCCCTCACCAAACACCATGTGATTGGTCGGTTTGCCGCGCCGCAGGTCGTCGTCATCCATGGCCGGCAGATCGTCGTGGACCAGGGAATAGGCGTGGATCATTTCCAGGCCGCAGGCAAACGGCAAGACCGGTTCGAGCCGGGCGCCGAGCGCCTCAGCGCTGGCCAGGGCCAGAATGGGACGGATGCGCTTGCCGCCGGAAAACAGACTGTAGCGCATGGCTCGGTCCAGCGTCCGGGGCGGCTTGCCGCTGGACGGCGCCAGCAGCGCTCTGAGCGTCCGGTCAACCAGACGCTGGCGTTCCTTCATATAACGGGTCAGATTCACGCGTCCTCGTTCTCTGCCTGGTTCTCTGCCTGGTCTTCGGTCGGCAGGCTGTGGAGCTGGAACACGCCGTCCTGATCGCGGCTGAGCACCTCAAGACGCTTCTCGACCTCGGCCAGCTGCTCGCCCAGGTGGCGGACCAGCCCCACCCCGTCCTCAAAAGCGCCCAGGGCGTCCTCAAGCGATAACTCCCCGGTTTCCATCCGCTCTACAATCCCTTCCAGATCGTGCAGTCCGGCCTCAAACGTTTTTGGCGGCTCTTTCACCTTATTCGTCTCCCTCCTGGGTCTGCTCTATGCGGGCAATCGCCTCGCCGGCGGCAAACATCAGACGGACCTGATCGCCCGGCCTGAGTTGCCCGGCGTCAACGACTACCGTGCCGGCCGGAATCGTCCGCGTCAGACTATAGCCCCGGCCCAGGACGGCCAAGGGGCTGAGACTGCCGAGCGCGGTGCTCAGCTCCTGGAGCCGGGCTTGGGCGCGCTCGGTCCGGCGTTGAAACCCACCCCGCAGGCGGGCGGTCAGAGCCTGGAGCTGACGCTGTCTGACACCGAGGTCGTGGTGCGGGTCACGGATACGCTGGCGCAGACTCAGCACCGCCTGACGTCGTCGGGTCACCTGGCGCTGCATGGCCAGGGCCAGGCTCCGCGCCTGGGTGGCGATGTGGGCCTGCAAATCGTCCCAGCGCGGCATCACCATTTCGGCCGCCGCTGTCGGGGTCGGGGCGCGGCGGTCGGCCACCAGGTCGGCAATACTGAGGTCAATCTCGTGTCCCACCGCCGCCACCACCGATACCTCGGAGGCGGCAATGGCCCGGGCCACCACTTCTTCGTTGAAGGCGCTCAGATCCTCCCGTGAGCCCCCACCCCGCCCGACAATGATGACCTCGGCCTGGGCGTGCTCGTTCAGGTCTTGGATGCCGGCCGCGATCTCAGCCCCGGCTCCGGCTCCCTGGACCTTGGTCGGCCGCAGCAGGACGTGGGTGTGGGGACAACGCTGGTACAGGATGGTCAGAATATCGTGAATGGCCGCCCCGGTCTGGGCGGTGACCACCCCTACCCGACGGGGAAAAAATGGCAGGGGTTTTTTGCGCTCGGCGGCAAACAGCCCTTCGGCCGCCAGGGCGGCCTTCAGCTGTTCAAGCGCCAGCTGTTGCGTTCCGACTCCACGCGGCTCCATAGTCGTGGCGTACAGCTGCATGTCGCCGCGCGCCGGATACAGCCCGATGCGTCCCCGAATGATGACCTCCAGGCCGTCTTCGGGTCGAAAACGCAGCTGGCCGGCCTGGCCTCGGAACATGACGCAGCGCAGCTGGCTGGTCTTATCCTTGAGGGTAAAATACTTGTGGCCCGAGGGTGGGCTGTGCAGCCCCGAGATTTCCCCGGTTACCCACACCTCAGCGAAGCCGGCCTCCAACACGCCCCGGATCTGGGCGGTCAGTTCGGAGACAGACAGGACGGGCGGCTGAGACTGCCAGTCGGCCACAGCGCGAGACCTTGCGGGTGCTGCCATCGACCGGACTTGTACCAGAAACGGAGGATGAGGCAAGACCGGGGGGGGGGGGGTATTTACCGGCCCCCACGCCCGGGGGGGGGGGGGCGTGGGGGTGGGTCGCGGTATTTCCCCCCCCCCCCCCCGTCTTGCCTCATCCTCCGTTTCTAGTACACGTCCGGTCGATGTCGAGCTGCGGGTCTTTGCCCAGCTCGCCCTCCTGGATCGCGTCCTCGGCCGCCTCCTGAGCCGCCGAAGCGTCGGTCGTCGAGGGCGGAGGGGCGTCCGTATCCGGCGCTCCTTCCCGAATCTGGACAGGCGCCGCTTCCTGGTCCGCCGCATTGTCAAAATGGCCGCGCAGATTTTCCTCTCGGATACCGCTCTGGCGGGTGGCGGCGAGCTGATCGGGCAGCACATTCTCAACGATGTGGTCAGGCTCGACGCCGGTGACCTGGATCGAACGACCGTTGGGCGTGTAGTACATGGCCGTGGTGAGGCGCAGGGCGGCGCCGTCTTCCAGGGGCAGGATGGTCTGGACCGAGCCCTTGCCAAAAGTCTTGGTGCCCAGGACCGCCGCCCGCCCGTGGTCCTGGACCGCACCGGCCACAATCTCGGACGCACTCGCGCTGCCCTGATTGACCAGCACGATCAGGGGCAGGTCGGTATAGCCGCCGGGATGGGCGAAGTACTCCTGCTGCTGGTTGTCGAGCCGGCCTTTGGTATACACGATCATCCCGCTGTCGAGAAACACATCGGCCACCTTGACCGCCTGACTCAGCAGCCCCCCGGGATTGCTGCGCAGGTCGAGCACCACTCCCTCGAGTTCCTGCTGGTCCTGGCTGAAACGCTCCAGGGCGTTTTCAAGATCGTCCGTGGTGCGGTCCTGAAACTGGACCAGACGGATATAGCCATAGCCCGGCTCCAGGAGTTTTGACTTGACGCTCTTGATCTTGATCACCTCGCGGGTCAGCGCAATATCAATGAACTGGGCCAGCCCTTCACGCCGCACGGAAATCGTCACCTGACTGCCCTGGGGGCCGCGCATCCGCTTGACCGCCTCAAGCAGAGTCATGTCCTTAGTCAGTTCTCCGTCGATCTTGATGATCTGGTCGCCGGCCTTGACCCCGGCCCGGTAGGCCGGCGTATCCTCAATCGGGGAGACCACGGTCAGCACCCCGTCGCGCAGCGTAATCTCGATGCCCAGTCCACCAAAACTGCCGCCGGTATCAACTTGCAGCTCGCGGTACGAGTCCGGGGTCAGATAGGCGCTGTGGGGATCGAGGGCGCTCAGCATGCCGTTGATCGCCCCCTCAACCAGCTGGTTGGTTTTCACCTCTTGGACATAATTTCTCTGCACGATGGCCAGCACATTGGAGAACGACTCCAGGCCCTCGTAGTCCTCGCGCCCGACCGCAGCGACCCGGTCAAGCCCGTGGCTGCCGAGCAGCACCGCCCCTACACCGAGCAGTGAGACGAACAGGCTGATAGCGATTCTTTTGCGCCGATCATGCATCCGATCATGCATCATGATTGCCCCTTCCTCAGTCCAGCCCTCCCACTCCCTGGCCTGTCACAGACTGAGACCCGGGACTATAGCATACTCGCCGGGAGGCCGGTATAGGGTTCGGGGAGTATCTCGGTTTGCAGCGCCCCCGCTCTGGCCCTCCCCCTCATCGGGGGGAGGGAATTTCCGGCTCCCTCGCCCCCAGAGGGAGAGGGTTGGGGTGAGGGGGATTTCCCAGGCGTGGGCAGGGGCCGGTTTGAAACCTGACTCTCCTAGGGCCGCAGCGGCATCTGTTCGCCAGGCACGTCACCGCCCGCCGGCGGGGTCCATACCCCACGCTCGATCAGCCCCCGTACGGCGGCCAGCGACTCGGGACTGGCCCAGTTGTTATAGCCGATATGGTGATGCACGATCATGCCCTGACGATCAATCACAAAGGTCTCCGGGTAGCCGGTCACCCCATACTTCTTGCCGACTTCTCCCCGCACGTCCAGCAAGACCGGAAAGGTATAGCCGCCCTCCTCCAGATACGACAGCACGGTCTTCCGACCATCCACGTCCTGGCTGACGGCCAGCAGCACGAAATCCTGGTCCTGGAGCTGACGGTACAGCGCCTGCATGGTCGGCATTTCTTTGCGGCACGGCGGACACCAGGTCGTCCACACGTTGAGAAATACGACCTTGCCCTTGAGCTGCGACAAACGCACGACCTGGCCGTGAATGTCGGGCAGCACGAAATCCGCAGCCGCTCTGGGCAGGCTCGGCCCGGAGGGAGTCAGGCTGAGCAACACGAACCCACACCCCAGCACGACCAGACCGAGGGCCGGCCACTTTCTCATCCGGCGCTCTCCTGTTGCAGCCCAGCCGGCCTGAGCAGCAGCGCGGCACCCAGGCCAACCAGGGGAATGCTCAGCACCTGGGCCATGGACAGCCCGAACGCGAGTTCGGGATTGACGCGGACAAACTCCAGCCCGAAACGCGCCAGCCCGGCCAGGACCAGATAGCCCCAGAACAGGGCGCCGGGCCGATGCGGCGCGGTACGGCGCTGGCGCAAAAAAACAAAGATGAGGACATACGCGGCGCACTCGTACAGTGGAGTCGGGTGAACGGCCACACCCGGCGGATGGGGCCAGCCGACAACCGCCTCGCTGTACACCACGCCCCAGGGCAAACCGGTCGGCGGTCCCCAGTCGCCATCGCCGGCCAGATGGCAGCCGATCCGGCCAATCCCGTGGCCCAGCGCAATGGCCGGCGCAACCATGTCCATCGTCCGCAGCCAGGGCAGCCGATAGCGCCGGATGCACAGGCTCACCCCGGCGATCCCGCCCAGCAGACCGCCGTACCAGATGAACCCGGCGCCGGTCAGCAGCAGCGCCCACGGATCGGCCACAAATGCCGACCAGGCAGCGACAATGAACAGCAGGCGCGCGCCGATCAGGCCGCCCACGGCCGCCCACAGCACCAGGCTCGAGGCCAGCTCGGGGTTGTCGCCCTGGCTTTGCAGCTCTTTCCTGATGACCCAGCCGGCCGCCACAAAGCTGAGCGCCATCATCACCCCGTAGCTGTAGATAGTCACCGGGCCGAGACTGAGGAGAACCGGATGCATGCCGGAATCATAGCCGACAGCCCAGGCCGACGCCAGGCGGGTGCGCTTGTCACCTGGCCGGGAGTCGGCTAACACTGGGACCAATGCGAGCGGTCATTCAACGGGTGAGCCACGCCCAGGTTTCGGTAGACGGGGAGTGCATCGGCCGGATTGGTCACGGCTTGGCCGTCCTGCTGGGCGTCCGCACCAACGACACCCGGGCCGAGGCCGACTATCTCAGCGAGAAAATCATCGGGCTGCGGATTTTCTCGGACCAGGACGGCAAATTCAACCATTCCCTGCGGGATGTGGATGGCGAGTTGCTGGTCGTATCGCAGTTCACCCTGTACGGCGACTGTCGCAAGGGTCGGCGGCCGTCGTTTATTGCCGCCGCCGGCGTCGAGACCGCGCTGCCGCTGTATGAGTATTTTGTCGAGCGCGCCCGGAGTCGAAACATCCGGGTTGCCACCGGCCGTTTTCAGGCCAACATGGCGGTCGAACTGGTCAATGACGGTCCGGTCACAATCATCCTTGATACCTCGGACGAGCGCCGGGCCAGGGCCGACGGCTGACGTGCGAGTGGTGAGGGCGTATGCCAAAAGCTGGATTCTGGGCAATCGACTCCGTCCGCAAGATCAGCTTTGGAAAAGACGGCTGGTGGTACGCCAATGACGAGCGGATCGAAAACCGCCGCATCAACCGCTTATTCAGCCAGCATCTGCGCCGGACCGAAGACGGCCGGTATCAGATCGTGCTGGGCCGGGATACGGCCATCGTCGAGATCGACGATGCGCCGTATGTGGTGACCGCGCTCGACGGCGATCTCGATCAGGGTCTCAGAGTCCGGCTGAACGACACCAGCGAAGAGACGCTCAGCCCGGACACGCTATACATCGGGCCGGACAACGCGGTCTACTGCCGGGTCAAAGACCACGCCCATCTGGCCCGTTTCACCCGGCCGGCTTACTACCAGCTGGCGGCCTACATTCAGGAAGAACCCGAGACCGGCGAATTTGTCCTGCGCCTCAACGATGCCGCCTACCCCATCCCCTTTGGCCAAGACCGTCCCTAACCTCTCCCCCGCCTATGCACATCGTCTTTGTCGAGCCCGAGATTCCTCCCAACAGCGGCACCACCGCGCGGCTGTGCGCGGCCACAAACACCGGCTTCCATCTGGTCGGTCCCCTGGGCTTCTCGCTGGAAGACCGCTATCTCAAGCGGGCTGGCCTCGACTACTGGCCGTATGTCACGGTGCGGACGTACACCGACTGGCACGATTTTCTCCTCCAGCGGCCCGCCGGACGCCTGCTGGCCTTCTCGGCCCGGGCCAGCCAGTCCTACACCCGGGTCAGCTATCGGCCCGACGACCTGCTCGTGTTCGGCAGTGAGACACGCGGCCTGCCGCCATCCATTCGGACCGAGTTGGCCGCCTCCCTGTACACCATTCCCATGCCCGGCCAACACGTCCGCAGCCTGAATCTGTCCAACGCCGCAGCCATCGTCCTGTATGAGGCTCTGCGCCAGCTCGGCCACGCCTGACCGCTTCGACAATCCTCCACAGGCGACAGTAGGGGCGGGTTTGAAACCCGCCCCTACGAGGCCACCTCTCTCCCCTGCACCACGTCCCTCTTTCCCGAAGAATGTCCACCGATTACCATGGCGAAAATACACTCTGCACGGACCCGACGGGAGGCAAGATGAGAACATGCTTCGGCGTGCTGGTTGTCGTGGCAGTGGTTGCCGGGCCGGGCGCGTGGGCGCAGCCGCTTGAGTTTGAAGCGACAGACCCGCCCTCACAAAAAAAGCGTTCTCCGGCCCCGAAACAGCGTGATCCCCAGGCACGGGGCGACGCCGGCCAAAGCGGTCAGGGACGGGTCTACACCTACGCAGACGGCGACCGCACCGTGCGGGTACGGCTCCAGTCCGACCTGGAGGTGAGCGGGGACGGCAGCGTCGCCAGAAGCAGCGGGGAGCACATCGTTACCAAAGACAGCGCCAGGCGGAGCACCGGGCAGCCAGTGTTCCGGTCCGAGTCGTCGGGCAGCCTGATGACCTTGCCCGGCGGCGTGCTGCTGGTGCTGGATGCGGAGTGGAGCAAGGCAGAAACGAATGCCTTTTTCGCCCGCAACCGGATCAAGCTGAACCGGGTGTCGGCCCTGGATATCGCCGCCAACAGCTTCTTTGTCGAGACCGAGCCGGGCTTTCCGTCCCTGAACTTGGCCAACGCGCTGGCCGCGCAGGAGGGGGTACGCATTTCCAGCCCCAACTGGTGGAGAGAACACACCGCAAAGTGAGCGACCGGGTCATGTCTCAGTTTCACATCGCCCTTCACCTCTGCCTGCACAGTTCCCCCCTCCCTGGCCCTCCCCCTCACCGAGGGGAGGGAATGTCCTCCTCCCTCTCCCCTGGAGGGAGAGGGCTGGGGTGAGGGAGGCAATACAAAGTGGGACACTACTAG
>JAGWBB010000051.1:0-47598 GCA_021296095.1 Desulfurellaceae bacterium
TTTGGCTACCGCGAACAGTATAGCTCATCAGGGTAGGCAATTCTCACGGCTTCTCCCTAACTGATGACACGCCCTAGGAGATCGTCATCAATATGGGTATTTCCGCCCTTCTTTTTCCATCCTTCAAATTGATGGTCTTGCCATGTGTTTGTCCGTGTATCTTCGTCCCAGCGTCTGTTCGTCTCTTCGACATCCGCCAAGCGGCGACGAAGGGCGAAGCGCACAGCTTCAGCGCTCACCGTCGTATGGACCTGTCCTTGCCACAGCAGCTTCTGAAGAGTGGTGATGTTTCCATCGCTTTCTCCACGGTTGTTCGCGGCGGTTCCGTGATGGGTGATAATAGCGGCAAAAAGATGTTGACTCATATTATTCCTCCACTTCGTCTGTTTCAGTCTCAGTCAGATCAATGTTTTCCTGTTCTTTTCCTTGGTAACTCGCAAGAGCAATTAAGGCTAAATCGCGCGTCAGTTGCCATTTTGTATTGCTCAACAGCGGCAAGATATGCGGCCAAGATTCCCGTAACACGCTATTGGAACCCGCCCTGCTCCACAGGTCGGCAAGTGCGTGCCTGAGGGCATCGGCAGTCTTCGCGCCGACAAAAGCAAGGCGTTGGCGCTCATACTCGCGAGTCATACGGTTCTTCATTGCAGCTTGCTTCCCTGCATTCTCGGCTGCAATGCGTCCGTACCGACATCGCATAGCCTCATGTACAGCCCGGACGATTACTTCTTCTCCGGGGTGGTCCCAGTGAATTTCTTCGGTCATTGTATGTAGAAGCGGTCTCAAAAACCTGTCTGATAAGGTAGAATGGGGGTAAGGTCAAGGACAAGGAGAGGCTGATGGCCGGCCGCGACCAAGGGCGCCCCAAGGCAAGGTTTTCGGCAATAAACGGCCGAGCGTAGCTTTTGGGCCAGAAATACTCGCCTTTCTTGGTTTGCCGCGGCGAAGGGGGCGCGAGAACGGCCATAGCAATCTCGAACTGGTCAAGCGCGATATCCGTTGCGTCAACGCTTACCTCCGTTACCGCAGAAGGAGGTTGTAGGCGTGAGTTCCAGTCATTTGGGCAACACCAGACACAACGGAGGGCAGAGAGTGTTTCAAGGTCAAGGAGATTTCTGCTGCGCAATCGAAGTTCCGCTTGAAGGGCGGCATCAGCCACGTTGGAGATTTGGCAGTCCCGCGCGTTCCTGGGGATAATAGTCGGCAAAAAATACTCTACTTCTAAGAGCGTGTTCAGGTCGGGAATCAGCAGAGCCGCACCGGGTTTGAACCTCCGGGTTCCTCGATCATTGACCTTTTTCCCTCCAGCCTTCAAAGCCATTGTTCCGACAGGGGCAAACAGCAGTGGAAGGACAAGCTCTGCGCTCTGTGTCACCTGACTTGCAGAATGGGCAGCGTGTCGCTGAATTGCCCCTGGAAAGAGTGCGCTCGTCAGCCCAATCGGTTCTGTCAGACTGTCAACAATAAGCGCACTTCCATCCTTCCCCTTACCACGTCCTTGGGTATTCTGATGCTTGTACCACGATAGCGGCAAATACCGGTATGAGACGGGCTTATCGTCAATTTCGTAGGTGCTTTCTATTGCGGTCTCACTCCCCCTTGAGGTGGGTCCGTGGTCATAGAAGCTTAATAGCAGCCCTTCGTGTAAAGCCGCCCGTACTTCAAGCGGTAGAGAGAGTTCTCCATACTGCCCTGGTAGATAGATAAGCCCCTCTTGAATCTGAAAGGCACAGTTGAACAGCCGATCAAAGAATGGCTTAGCTCCTGCTTCTTCCCAACTGAGAGTCACCGAGCGTTCATCAATGGTCCATCGCCCAGGCGGGCGCTCCTCATCTGGAAGGCTTTTTTCGATCCAGCGTAGAGTACTGACCAGTCCTCCCAGCCCCGCTCTGTGAAGAGGGGTCATTCCTGGCGCGAAAAGATCACATGTCAACGATTCCATCTGGCTCCTCTTTCCGGGTGGTAGTTAATACATTCAGGAGGCGGCACCTTGGCGAACGCCACTTGAGACCATCTCTTCCAGTCAAGCCAATTCGGTTCTGTCATCGGAATGCGGACCCGGACGGGATCCATTTCCCCGCGTTCTACTGCGAGCGCGTCTCCCTGGAGCAGGACGGTCAGCCCTGGCGTAGATTCTCTGAGATGACGTGGAGTTGTTTCAAATCCGCCGTCTATCCAGGCGCTTTCCAAGGGTTTTTGCCGCCCCCCCTCATCCAGTCCACTCCACGTCTGAGCGAGATCGCTTTGAGAGATGGCCCCCATTCCGAGGCGTTCCAGCCATAGACGAGAGGCGGCAAAGGGGTCCGGTTCGTCTTGGCTTTTATACGGGGCGGGGGTGTCGGGTTCGATGATGAGAAAAGGCTTCGGAGCCTGCGGATTCTTTGGCGTTGAGCGTCGATTGAGACGGCCTAAGCGCTGTATGAGCGCTGGAACCGGGGCTAAATCCGTCACCAGCAGATCAGCCGAAAGGTCCAGACTCATCTCTGCCACTTGCGTGGCGATGGCAAGCACCGGTCCGTCTTGGCGAAAGGCAGAAATAATCCGGCCATGCTGCCGGACGCGGTCTTCGTATCGAAAACGGCTATGGTACACGAGTGGTTGAAAACCCCGTCCAGAAGCCTCATCGGCAAGGCTGAGCGCACGCCCTACCGTATTCGCGACCCACAAGATTTTCTCGCTGTCTCTGAAGCGCTGCTCTACGATACCCCACGGGTCGTCAGTGGCGAGTCTTTGGTAGCGAGGGAGTATTTCCAGGTCTGTCGGACCAGAAACGGTTTCCAAAGATTCACCGATTGAGGAGAGCGCATCCTTGAGGGCGTTAAGCCGCGATTGTGGCAGGCTTGCTGTCATCAGCAGACATGGCACGCCGCGACAGTTCAAGAGGAAACGGAATAGGCTGGAGAATAAGCGCTCATCATAGGCATGGATTTCGTCAAAAACGAACGCTGCATTGACGAACGCCGGCCAGGCATACAGCCCCCTGCGTTGGTTCTGTGTCAAGCCGAGTACGGTGTCTACCGTGCAACTGGTAATAGAGGTAGACCATGCCTCAAGAGCGGCAAGAGGATTGACCTGCTCTCCTTCGTCATCGACTCCAAGTAACTCCAAGTCCACAGCAGCTCGGCTGTGAACGAGTTGAGTGTTCAATGTTGGGTCAATCAAATAGTCACGAAAACCTTCGGTGGCTGTTCCTGTTGTCGGGTATGAAAAGAAGAGACGTTTTCCAGGAGCCCTTTGGGATGCCCAGACATACGCCCCGAGTGTCTTTCCGCTACCACACCCGGCTTGAGCAAGGACAACCCGTGTCGTTGTCTTTCCGAGTGCTTCTTGGAGAAAGCCCTTGATCGTGACCAGCCGGGCGCGGAGACGAGCGACCGGACGCAGAGCACGGACTTCCGGTACCCCGACGCTGAGCGGGTGTTCGTCTACCTCTACCCTTTTCCCGGCCAGCTTCAGATATGCCTGAATCTGTTGGTCTGGAAGACGTAGAATCAGGCGCGAGAAATCCGCCAAGTGCAGCGCGCCGTTGCCGCTATACATGCCCCGAATGGGCTGCACGCCGATGTCTTTTGCCGTGTGAATGTCCGGCAGAATCCGGCTCAGCGCGGCGTATAAGGCATAGCCGTGGTCAACCGGAACGACCGATCCAGTCAGGCGAAATGCCAAATCAATCGAATCCATATACTGCTTTCCTTTCCCCCTCACCCCAGCCCTCTTCCAAGGGAGAGCGAACATAACGGGCATGCTTAGCAGACAGGTGTGACATCCGGGGTCACTCGTGCTCAGAAATTTTTCGGGCTTCTTCCCGAACTTGGTCCCTGAACGACGCCGGGCTGACGACCTGCACCCCGCTGCCAAAGTGCAACACCCAACCGACCAGCTCACGGGTATCCGCAGCGCGCAGCGACATACGCAGACGGCCATCCTTTTCGAGCGTGGTCTTCTGGCTGGGATGCCACTGGCGGTCTTTGACCCAGGCCGTGGTGGGTTTGTCGAACAATAGCTCGATCTCAATCGGCTTGCCGCGCATGACGACCAGGGCGTCTCTGACATAGGCGTCCAGATCGAAATCGAGCGGCATCTGACACGGGCGGTTGGTCAGCGTCAAGGACCGAATCCGGTCCACTGCAAATATGCGCACATCTTGGCGCAGGTGACAGTGACCGATCAGATACAGCCCGCCGTCTATGTACCGCAGGTGGTAGGGATCAACCTCGCGGCGGCTGGTCCGGTCGCGCGAGGCCGTGTAGTAGCGCATCTGCACGGTGCGGGTCTGGGCAATAGCCTGGGACAGCTGGTCTATGGTCTGCCGGTGCTGACTGTAGCGCTTGTGGGCGCCCACACCGACCGAAAAATGGCCGCGTAGCTGTTCGATATAGCGTGTCCCCTCAGCCGGCAACGCGGCCGCAGCCTTGTTCAAAGCCGAGTCGAGCGACGCCTTGAGTTCGGTTCCGTCCAGAGGCTTGAGCAAGTCCCGGCTGAAGACCAGGGCCATGAGTTCGGTTGGCGAGAGGGTCAACGGCAGGGCCTGACGATAGCCGTCCATCAGACGCCAGCGCGTCCGACCGTTGCCGCGCTCCGCTATCAGAGGAATATGGGCGGCCTCCAGGGCTTCGAGGTCGCGCCGAATCGTCCGGGGATGGCGCGACAAGTCTTCTGGCAGAGACGCGGCCAACTCTTGGAGGGTCGCTCCTCGGGAGTGCTCCAGCTTCTGCAACAGCAACCACTGACGGGTGACCTGATCGTTACGCGGCACCTTCTTCTCCCTCAGTCTCAACAGGGGATGTCAGAGAACGATTTTCTCTGAAGGCCATAAATTTTCTGAGAAGCTGCCCCCGTCTACCCCCCCAGCTTGCGCCTGAGCAGCCGCCACAGTGCCCACACTTCTTCGACCTTGAACACAAAGCCCAGCATGAGGTACAGCCCGCTCCCGGCTGCGACGATGGCGGCCAGCTGCGTGAGGTAGAGCGGCGTCATCAGCGAGCCCGGCACGTCGGCCAGCGGCTGACTCAAGCCAAACACACACCCGCCCAGGGCTGCGGCCAGCAGGAAATGGGTGGCGAACTGACGGGCCAGCAGCGCTTCGTTCAGCGGCCCGCGACGGCGACGGAAAATGGCGTACAGGATCAGCGTGTTCAGGCCCGAGGCGAGCGAGATCATCAACGCAATGCCCCAGTGACCCCACACCTGCATCAGCAGCCAGCCACCAAGCGCGTTGAGGCCGACCGAGACCAGACCGACCACGGCCGGAGTACGGGTATCCTTAGTCGCGTTGAACAGCCGGACCATGACCTGACTGCTGCCGTAGGCCACGATCCCGACGCCGTAGGCCATCAGCGCCTGGCTGGTCAGCACGACATCCTCGGGCGTGAACTGACCCCGCTGGTACAGCAGACGCGTGATCGGCATGGCCAGGCCGACCACAAGAGCCGTGGCCGGCAGGCCGACCGCAAACAGCAGGGACAGACCCGCGGCGGCCTTGTCCTTGAACTCCCGCTCGGCCCCGTCGGCCTGATGGGCGGCGGACAGGTCGGTCAGCAGCACGGTATACACCGGGACGGCGAACAGACTCACCGGCAGCAGGAAGATGCGGAAGGCATAGGCCAGGGCCGAGATGCTGCCCTCGGCCAGAGTCGAGGCCAGTGCGCGGGCAACAAAGGCGTTGATCGGCACCACCGCAGTCGCAATGAACGCGCCCAGCACCAGTCCGCCCATCTCGCGCAGGGCCGGATGACGAAAGGCGAAGCTGGGTCGGTAGCGAATCCCGGCTCGGGCCAGAGCCGGGATCTGTACCAGCAGTTGGACCAGGCTGCCGGCCACCACCCCGATGGCCAGGCTGCGAATGCCGTAGGCCCCGGCCAAGCTCAGGGCACACGCGATCATCACCAGATTGAAGAATACCCCGGCATACTCGGGCATGGCGTAGTGGTCCAGGCTGTTCAGCGTGCCCTTGATCACAGCCAGCAGACAGTGCACGACCAGCATCGGCAGCATCAGACGGAACAGGAAGACCGCCAGGTCGTGATCGTCTCCGCCCAGGCCGGGAGCGGCGACGGTCAGAATGGCCGGGGCGGCCACATAACACACCCCGGCCAGCACCAGGGCGATGCCAAAGGCGGCGTCCAGGGACAGGCTGAAGACCCGGTTCAGCTCGGCCGCACGGTTTCGGTAGCGGGTAATGACCGGCACAAAGAAATTGCTCAGCACGCCGCTGAAAAACAGGGTCTGGATCATTTCCGGCACGTTATAGGCAACCAGAAAGGCGTCGGTCAGCCGTGAGGCGCCGAACAGGGCAGCCTGGACAGCCTCACGCACAAAACCCAGCGGCCGGCTCAGCAGGGTGGCGATGACGATCGGGCGGCCCTTGCGGACCAGACCGGAACGGGACGACGGGGGAACAGGTGAGGCGGGGGGCGACACGCCGGCACTGTAGCAAGGAAGCGCGGCAAGATCAGCCAGACCTCAGCGGTAGGGGCGGGTTTGAAACCCGCCCCTGCGAGACTCCTCGCCCCCTCCAGAAATCCCCCTGCGCTCCGCGCCCTTCGGCGGGCTCAGGACAGGCTTCCCCCTTTGTCAGAGGGGGATTGAGGGGGATTTGTCCGGCGCGGATGCCTCGGTCACCAGCTATACGGGCCAAACGGTTTCAAACCGAGGCAGCCCGCCTCAGACCCGGATCGGCGGCGCGCTGTAACAGCTCCTGCCGGCCTGACACCAGGCGGCGTGGACGGCGGTTCCGTCGGGTCCGCAGTTATCCAAAGCCCGCACACACCAGAAACGGGTCGTCTCGTCGTACTCGGTTGGCCCCAGCCGAAAGGCGCTCTGCATGCGCAGAAAGCGGCACGGCGGGCCGGGAGTCCGAATCGGGTTGGGCTGAAAGGGTGCGTGTTTGGTCATACGACCATCACCTCGTCCTCGGCCGGCAGCTGGCCGGCCGCCTTAAGGACGGCCCGCCGCACCAGCTCGGCCAACAGAGTCACTTTGTGTTCGTTGTGGGCCAGCGGCGTCGCTCCCCGGGTGGCGGCCTGCCCAGCCTGCCGCGCCAGCTCGGCATCAACCGTCCGGCCTTCCAGAATGTGTTCGGCAGCCTGAGCCCGAAACGGAACGGGCGCGACCGAACCGAGCACAATCCGGGCGGCCTTCACCAGCTCGGCCTCCCTGTGTAAGACCACTGCAACCTCAACCAGCGGCCAGTCAAACGACCATTTGTGCTTGAAGTTCAGGTACGCGCTGGCGTCCGCCTCACGTGGCCGGGGAAGCGTCACTGCGGTCAGGAACTCGGTCGGTCGCAGGACGTTTTCCCGCTGCACGTCGCGCTCGGGAGCAACAAAAAACCGGGCCAGCGGAAGACTCCGTTGCGCCCCGGTCTGGTCTACCATCTCCACTCCGGCATCGTAGGCCAGCAGGGGCACGGCTGCGGCCGAGGGGTGGGTGCTGGTACACGTGTAGTTGGCAAAAATGGCGTGGTCACGGTGCTCGCCGAGCTGGGCAAAACAGGTCGAGCCGCCCTTTTTGCGGCACGGATAGGCCTCCTGACGAAAATACCAGCAGCGGGGTCGCTGACACAGGTTGCCGCCCAGGGTGGCCATATTCCTGATCTGCGGCGTTGCCGCGCTGGCCAGGGCTTGGCCCAGGGCCGGCCAGTGGTGCTGCACCTCGGCGTGCTGGGCGAGCTGGGCCAGGGTCGTCAGCGCGCCGAGCCGCAGCGCCCCGGTCTGAGGCTCGACCGCGATCCCGCTCCAGTCCGCCACCCGGCTGATGTCGATGACCACGGCCGGCGTCACAATACGCTCCTTCATCAGATCCAGCAGATCGACGCCGCCAGCCTTGACCACCGCCTGCGGGTGGCGGGCCAGGGCGGCCAGGGCGGCGGCCGGGGTCTCGGCCTGGATGTAGGCAAAACGGTCCATGCTCATTCCTCCATGGTCCGCTCAGGTCTGCCGATGCCGGTCACGCGCGGCCAGGGCGGCCAGCAGCCGGGCCGGGGTAATCGGCAGTTCGGTAATCCAGGCGCCGGTGGCGTTGTAGATGGCATTGACGACGGCGGCAATGGTCGCCACCTTGGCCGGCTCGCCGAGGTTACGGGCGTCGGTGCTGGTCTGACCCTGGTAGACGTTCAGCAGCACCGTGTCGATGTCCGGCATTTCGCGCGCCCCGGCCAGCTTGTAGAACAAGAAGTCGGGGTTCAACATCCGGCCTTCCAGCTCGTCCATGACCCGCTCCTCAAACACACCGAAGCTCAGGGCGTTGATGACACCACCCTGCAGCTGACTCTCGGCCAGCAGCGGGTTGAACACCCGGCCGCAGTCCTGAACGGCGACGATCCTGTCAACCGTCAGCTGTCCCAGGCGCTCGTCAACCGTCACCTCGGCGAACTGCACGCCGGCCATCAGATCGTGACCCATGGACAGGCGCGAAAAGGCCACGGCCGGTCCGTCGTAATCGTCGGGCCGCTCGCCCAGGGCGGCGGTCTTGCCACCGGGCAGCAGGGCGCAGGCCTGCTGCCAGTCCAGACGCTCGCCCGAGGCGGCCACAATCGTTCCGCCCGGCTCAAGACGCACGGTCTCGAGGCCGACCCCAAGGTGGCGCGCCGCGCCGCGCAGCAGGGTGTGTTTAACCCGATAGGCGGCCTGGCGGGCGGCCGGGGTGACGGTCGAGGTGAGCTTGCTGCCGCCGGGAGCCGGAGAGTAGGGGTAGTCGGCATCGGCCAGACGCACCTCGATGTGCCGGGCTTCCAGCCCCAGCTCTTCGGCAATGGCCTGGGCAATAACCGTTCGTGAGCCCCCGCCCGGCGCCGAGGTGCTGGTAAAGGCGACCACGCTGCCGTCTTTGTTGAGCTGGACCTCGACCTGGGCGCCGGGATTGTACACGCTGTACCAGACGCTGTTGGCCACCCCAATGCCGCGCTTGAGCGGTCCCCGACTCGCCCCCGGCATCGGGTCGCGGCGGGTGTTCCAGCCAATGCGCTGGGCTCCGATGCGCAGCTCCTCGGCTCGCCAGGGCGTGCGCTGACAGCTGTTGAGAAGCCGGAACTCGACCGGGTCGTGGCCCAGGCGCTCGCACAACATATCGATCGCCACCTCCAGGGCAAACGCGCCCTGGGGATGACCCGGCGCCCGGAAGGCGCAGGCCGGACCGGTGTTCATCAGCACGTCATAATCCGCAGCCGCCACATTGGCGCAGTCGTACACGCTGAAAAACGGCCCGGCCGCACCCGCGCCGAAGCCCGCACCGGCCGAGCCGTGGTTGACCAGTTCGACTGCGGCCAGGGTGCCGTCCCGCATGCCGGCCACCCGGACCTGCATCCGGTTCTGGGGACGGTTGCCGCCGACGAGGTGTTCGTCCTGGCGGGACAGGACGATCTTGACCGGCCGCCCAGCCTGCTTAGCCAGCTGGGCGGCCATGACCGAGTACGGCAGAGCCGAGGCTTTGGTGCCGAAATGTCCGCCGATGAAGTCGTTGCGAACTCGCACCTGCGTGTGAGACAGACCAAAATAGTCGGCCAGCTCGGCCCGGGCACGGGTGACCGACTTGGCCCCGCAGTGGACGACGAGACGGTCGGCAGCCTCCCAGTAGGCCACCGCAGCGTGGGTCTCCAGACAGCTGTGGGTCTGCACCGGGGTACGAAACTCCTGCTCGACAACGGCATCCGAGATCTGGACCGCGTGGGGCACGTCGCCGCGATTTTTGCCGAACAGCGAACCTGCGGCCGGTCCGACGACGTTACCCTGCTGGGCCGGTCCCTGGGCTGCCCAGGCCAGGCCGACCGGCCGGACCCCGGTCCGGGCTTTGACCTGCTCACCTGCGGTCGGCCCGCCCGGCATCACCAGCGGGGCGTCGGCCCGCATGGCCTGGTCCAGGCTGACCACAAACGGGCGAGGCTTGAACCGAATCCGCACCGCCCGCGCCGCGTCATGGGCCTGGTCCTGACTGTCTGCGGCCAGGGCGGCGATTTCGTGTCCCTGATAGCGTACCCGGCTGCGCTCCAGCACGTAGACCGCCCGCACCCCGGGCATTTTTTCCGCAGCCGTCGTGTCCACCGCCTCGACCTCGGCCGCAGCGTGCGGCGAGCGGATAATCACCCCGTACAGCATGCCGGGCAGATGGAGATCGCGGGTGTAGCTCGCCCGGCCGGTGACTTTCTCCCGGGCGTCAACCCGGGGGACGGACTGGCCCACGACTCGCAGTCGGGTGTCGGCGTCCCAGGGCGGGGGTTCGTCCTCGGGGATGGAACGGGTCACCGTGGTGAAATGACCCTGGTAGCCGATTTTTAACGCAACGCTGCGGGCCATGGTCTAGCCCTCGTCGTCCTGTCCCGAGGCGGCCAGGACTGCGGCAAAGACGTGCGGATAGGTGCCGCAGCGACAGATATTGCCGCTGATCGCGGTCTTGATGTCGGCTCGGCTGGGGCTGGGATTGCGGGCCAGCAGCGCCTTGCAGCTCATCAGCATCCCCGGCGTACAATAGCCGCACTGGAGGGCGTCATGGGCGATAAAGGCGTCTTGCAGCGGGTCGAGTTGGTCGCCCTGGGCCAGGCCCTCAACGGTCTGAATGTGTTTGCCCTGGGCGGCAACGGCCAGCAGCATGCACGACACGACTGGCTCGTTGTCGAGCAGCACGGTACAGCCGCCGCACGCGCCCCGGTCGCAGATCACCTTTGTTCCATTCAGCCCCAGCTGATCCCGCAGCGCGTCGGCCAGGGTCACCCGCGGCTCACACCGCGCCGCATACAACTGACCGTTGACCTGAAAGCGGACCGGAACCGGGTCGGGGCCCAGGGTGACCGCCTCGTCGGGCCGGGTCTGCTCGGCCTCAAGGGCCGGCAGGCCGAGCTGGCTCGCGGCCAGGCCTGCGGCGCCGGCGCTCTTCAGAAACGAGCGGCGGCTGACACCCGAGCGGGGCGGGGGAGTCTTGCCGGACGCTTTGTCTCTCGTACTCATGGTTTCCTCTGTCCACAAGGGGCGCGCTGGCGCCTCGCTCAGTCTTGACCGCCCAGGTCTTTGAGCTTGGCCCGCTCGACCTTGCCCATGGCGTTGCGGGGAATCTCGTCCAGAAAACAGTAGCGTCGCGGCCGCTTGTAGGGCGCCAGGTCTTGCTCAACTCGGGTTCTGAGCCGGGCCTCCAGGGCGGTCGGGTCGTGTCCCTGGCGCGGCACGATAAAGGCGGCGATGATCTCGCCGAGGTCCGGGTCGGGCAGGCCGGCGACCGCGCATTCGTGCACCCCGGCTTCCGGCTCCAGCACCGCCTCGACCTCTCCGGGGGTGACATTGGTGCCGCCGACGATGATCAGCTCCTTCATCCGGCCCAGAATCGACACATAGCCGTCTCGGGACACCGCGCCGAGGTCGCCGGTCCGAAACCAGTCGCCCGCAAAGGCGGCAGCGGTCGCCTCGGGGTCCTGCCAGTAGCCGCCAAACACATTCGGGCCCCGGACCCACAGTTCGCCGGTCTGATCGTTGTCGAGCGCGCGGCGCGTTTCCGGGTCAAACACCCCAACCTCCACCCCCGGCAGCGGCAGCCCGACGCTGCCCGCTTTTTGCTGTCCGTGGAGCGGGTTGGAGGTATTGATGGCCGTCTCGGTCAGGCCGTAGCGCTCAACCGGGGCAGAGCCGAAGCGGGCCTCAAAGCGGCGGAAGGTTTCGACCGACAGGGGGGCCGAACCGCAGGTGAACAGCCGCATGGAGGCCAGCGACACCTCGTCCTCGACATCCAGCATGCGGTGATACATGGTCGGTACGCCCATGAACACGCTGATGCGCTGGCTGTCCAGCGCCCGCACGACCACGGCCGGCTCAAAACGCTCCAGCAGGACGGCGCTACAGCCGGTGTACAGGCTGCCGTACAGGCCGAGCCCCAACCCGTGCAGATGGTGGGGCGGGAGGGCGTGCAGCAGGCGGTCGTCTTCCCCCATCTCCCAGGTGTCTACCAGGAGGGCTTGGAGATTGGCCTGGAGATTCCGGTGGGTCAGGCCCACCCCTTTTGGCGTGCCGGTGGTCCCGCTGGTGAACAGCAGGAGCGCCAGCTCCTGCTCGTCCCGCTCGATGGGCTCCGGGCCGGCCTGGACCGTAGCCAGGATATCGGACATCAGGCTCGTTCCCTGGGGCTGGTCGGCAGCGCTGCCGCTCACCCACCACGGTCCGGCGACCGCAGCCGTCATGCCTGGCGCTCGGCGCAGCGTTTGCGGCGTGGTGATGGCCAGCTTGACCTCGGCCCGGCGTAAGACAGCCTCAGTCTCACGCGGCGCCAGAGCAGGATTCAGCGGCACCACCCCGGCCCCAAGGCCCAGGATGGCCAGGTGGGCTGTGACCAGGCCGTCCGCCTTGCCCAGCGACAGCGCCACCCGGTCGCCGGCCTCAACCCCCGCCGCCCGCAGAGCGGCCATCCAGCGCGAGGCGTCCTCCAACAGCTCGCCGCGCGTTTGCCGTCGGCTCACCTGTCCGTTTGGCTCCAGCCGCTCAAAGACCGGTCGGCTGTCATCGCGGCTGAGACGCCGCCAGAAAACCTGTGCCAGAGTCATGCTCCGAGTGTCTACCACACCCCCCCAGCCAGGAAAAGGCGCGGGCGCAGGCCGGGCCAGATTGCCGGGAATAACCAGTCATATAGGTCGAAACGGCGGCGGACAGAGAAGTCAGGACAGCCAGAAGACCAGCACTAGGCAATTCGATCCGAAACTGCTCTAGCATCGCTATCGGATTTTGTTTACCGTCCAAGACAACAGGGTTGAGATTCTCCACATCCGGCATGGGGCACGGAAGCCCCGCTGAATGATTCCCTCAATGCCTCCCGCCGTGCGTCGTCGATCTTTTCCCCGAGTCTGCGGATTAATCAGTCGCCCAGCTTATACACCTGGGCCACATTCTCGCCGATAATCTGCCGGCGAGCCGTATCGGACAGTGGTGTGACGAGGCGTTGCAGGGCGGGCACATAATCATCGCTGTGATCTGGATGCGGAAAATCCGAGGCCCAGAAGAAGCGGTCGGCGCCGACAAATTCGATGATTTGCGACAGGGCTTTTTCGTCGGGGTCGGCCGAGATCCAGCACTGGCGGCGGAAGTAGGTGCTGGGCGATTCCTTCATTTGGGTCGAGCGTGACAGGGGACCCTCAAACACCGCGTCCATCCGGTCGAGCAGATAGCCGATCCAGCCGGCCTGCGATTCCAGGATCACGGCCTTGACGTGTGGGAAGCGCTCGAACACGCCGTAGTGGAACAGGGAGACCAGACACTGCTGCATACCCTGAGCGACCAGCACGTCAAAGTACCAGTTGAAATCCACCGGTTCACCCATTCGCAGATCGTCAAAGCGGGTATGCACCGTATGGCTCAACGGCTCAAACGTGGGGTGGATGGCCAGCGGCACATCGAGTTCCTGGGCGGTCGCCCACAGCGGATCGAAATCGGGGTGACCCGGCGCTTTTTTGTCCCACGAGAAGGGTGCGATAAAGCCGCCCTTGGCCCCGGATTGGACCGCCCGCTCCAACTCGCGGGCCGCTTCCTGGGGGTTGCTGGCCGGCACATGAGCAATCGGGACAAGACGGCCGCCCGACTCGGAACAGAAATCGACAATCCAGCGGTTATAGGCTCGGCAGTAGGCGGCTGAGATCTCGGGGTCCTGGACCTCGGCCTCCCACAGCAGGCCGATCGTGGGGTACAGGATGGCTTTGGACAGTTTTTCCCGGTTGAGTCGCTCAACGCGTTCCTTGGCGTTCATGGAGCCGTACGGCGCGCCCCTGAGATAGGTGCGCTCGGGGCTGGGCACAATGTCTTCGGCGCCCATTGCGCCCATCATGCCCGGCATGCCGGCACGCACCAGCCTGGACGCCTGCCCGTCAAACTCCAGGTATTCCAGCCCCTCGTCGTTGGTCCGAATCCGAATCGCCCGCTCCCGGTATTGGGGGTCCAGATAGGTTTCCCATAAATCGGGCGGCTCCAGGATATGCCCGTCACAATCAATGGCCCCGTCAACATTAGCCAGATTTTCTGTCGTCATGGGTAGTCCTCCTTGTTTACGTTCCTGTTCGTCTTAGCCGAAATGCCCGGTCGGGACCAGAGCTGTCTCTCCGCAGCGGGCCAGGCGGCACCATGTGGGATTGACACCCACAAGCGGTGTCGGCTAATACATTCTGCTACCGGGCGAAAGTGGCGGAATTGGCAGACGCGCAGGATTCAGGATCCTGTGGGGTAAAACCCGTGGGGGTTCAAGTCCCCCCTTCACTCTCGTATCGAGACAGGCCCTTTTTTTGTGTACACTGGGGGGCCTTGCCCCTGGTCAGAGCTGGAACACCTGACCCGCTTCCCCGAGGAGGCTCAGCATGCCACAAGCACTTGCGCCCCAATACGATCCGTCCGGCCTTGAGCAGCACATATCCCGGCAGTGGGCTGAGGCTAAAGCCTTTGCCGCCATCCCCGACGACAACCCACACCGCTATGTCATCATGATGCCGCTGCCGAATGTGACCGGCGCGCTGCACATGGGCCATGCCATGGATAATGTCATGCAGGACATGCTGACCCGCTGGCACCGTATGCTGGCCGACAACACGCTGTGGATGGCCGGGACCGATCACGCCGGGATCGCCACCCAGGCGGTGGTTGAGAAGCGATTGCTGGAGTTGGAGGGAAAAACCCGCCACGATATCGGTCGGGATGCTCTGGTGGAAAGAATCTGGGACTGGAAAGAGCAGTACCAGGCCCGCATCGTCAGCCAGCAGCAGGCCATGGGCTGTTCGTGCGACTGGGACCGGCAGCGGTTTACCATGGACCCGGTGTGCGCCCGGGCCGTGTCCTGGACCTTTTTTCGGCTGTTTGAGGACGGCCTGATTTTCCGTGGCACACGGCTGGTCAACTGGGACTGTCATCTGCAGACTGCGGTGGCGGATGATGAAATCGTGTATGAGACCGTCCAGGGTCACTTCTGGCATCTGCGCTATCCCATTATTGATCCCCAGCCGGGTGAGCCCGACCATGTGGTGGTGGCCACCACCCGACCCGAAACCATGCTGGGCGATACTGCGGTGGCGTGTCACCCCGACCCGCGCGGTGCGCTCGAAGATCTCATCGCCAAAACCCAGGCCCGTTTGGCTGCGGCCGGCCAGAAAGAACGGGCCGAGATCGAGGCCGAGCTGGCCCGGCTGACCCAACGCCGCCAGACCCATCTGCCGCTGTTGGAGCGGCTGACCGCCATGGCCAGGGCGGGCCGCATGGTCCGGCTGCCGCTCCTCGACCGTCCCATTCCCCTGCTGTGCGATGAGTGGGCAAAACCCGAGTTGGGCAGTGGCTGCGTCAAAATTACCCCAGCCCACGACCCCAACGACTACGAGGTGTGGACGCGTCACAGCGAGGCGATTGGTCTGATCAATATCCTGGACACCGACGGCTCGTTGAATGCCAACGCTGGTCCCTACCAGGGGCTGGACCGCTTTGCCGCCCGCGACAGGATCGTTGCCGATCTTGAGTCTCAGGGCTTGCTGGAGCAGGTCGAAGACCGCGAAACCGAGGTCGGCCATTCCGACCGTTCCAAGACCCCGATTGAGCCGTATCTGTCCGAGCAGTGGTTCGTCCGCATGGGCGACGTTGCGGGCGGGGTGGTGTGTGGACGCGGAACGGACAAGGAATTCACCACCCCGGGGCTGGCCCAGGCCGCGATTGATGCCGCCCAGGAGACCTGGCGTTCGCCGTCCGGACGGCAGGTCTCGTTTCATCCCGACGTACGCTACTGCAATACCTATCTCACCTGGCTGGCCGAGAAACGCGACTGGTGCATCAGCCGCCAGCTGTGGTGGGGACACCGCATTCCGATCTGGGCGATCCGCCTGAGCGGCCGGGCGGTGGCCGACAAGCTGGCCTGGCTCGAACCCCATCTTGACCGACCGGACCTGGTGGCTCGCCTGCTGTACGCCGACGGCTCAAGCCAGCTGCTGCGGCCGGGCAGCGACCGGCGCCCGGCCGAGGACGAGGATGCCCAAGATGCCCAAGATGCTGAGGTCCAACTGCTGGTCTGTCTGCGTGAGCCGGCCGCACAGGAACCGCTGGCTCGGGAACTTGAGGCGGTCGGCTTCGAGCGCGATCCCGATGTGCTCGACACCTGGTTTTCGAGCGGGCTGTGGCCTCACAGCACGCTGGGCTGGCCCGACCCCGACACCGCTGCGGTCGAGCCCGGTCAGACGCCCCTGGGGCAGCACGGCGGCGCGGACTGTCTGTCGTTCTACTATCCCGGCAGCTGCCTGGTGACCGGGCGCGATATCATCACCCTGTGGGTCGCCCGGATGGTCATCCTGGGGCTGTATAACTTGGGGGATGTTCCGTTTACCGATGTCTTTATCCACGCCACGATCCTCGACGGCAAGGGCGAGCGGATGAGCAAGTCCAAGGGCAACGGCATCGATCCGGTCGATATCATCGAGCGCTATGGCTGTGACGCCATGCGTTACGTGCTGTGTGAGATGCAGACCGGCTCGCAGGACATTCGGCTGCCGGTCCAGGCCCTGTCGCCGTATACCAATACGCTGGTCGATCTGGCCACGGCCAAGCACGGCCGCACGATTTTCACCTATGTGTGTCCCGAGACCGGCAAAGAGTTTGACGTGCTGGGCACGATGCCGGATATCCCGGCGGCAAAACTGGTCAGCGAGCGGTTTGAGGTCGGCCGCAACTTCTGTAACAAGCTGTGGAATGCGACCCGGTTTGCCCTGCTCAACCTGGAGGGAGCGAGCTTCCGGCCGCTGCGTATCTCAGGCCTGGCGCTTGAGGATCGCTGGATCCTGTCGCGGCTGTCGCGGGCCACGGCCGAGGTCCGGGCCCAGCTCGAAGCCTATAATCCGGCGGCGGCGATTGCGGCCGTCCGCGAGTTTTTCTGGTCCGAGCTGTGCGACTGGTATGTGGAGATGATCAAACCCCGCCTGCGCGAGGCTGGGCAGGCCGATCCGGCCCGCCAGGTGCTGGCCTTTGCCATTGATCAGGTCCTGCGTCTGCTGCACCCGTTTATTCCGTTTTTGACCGAGTTTCTGTGGCAGCGGCTCAACGAACAGACGCCGCAGCGCGGGATTGACCAGGCCCTGCCGAGCCCGCAGCTGCTGACTACGGCGGCCTGGCCCCGCGCCCAGGCCGACTGGCAGGACACCCAACTCGAACACGAGCTTGACTTCTTGCGCGAGACGATCCGGGCAATCCGCGATATTCGCAGCCAGTACACGGTCGCGCCCAGGCACACCCTGGTGGTCCGCATCAAGGTCGAGGCTGCGGATGCAGCGGCCGCCCGCATGCTCCAGACCGGGACGGCCCACCTGCGTTCCCTGGCCGGGGTCGAGTCCCTGCAGATTGGCCCGGATGTGGAGCGAACGACCGATGCGGCAACCGCAGTGGTGGGTGAGGTTGAGGTCTATGTTCTGGGGGTGGTTGATGTGGAGAAAGAACGCGTCCGGCTGGCCGGCCAGATCAAAAAACTGACCGGCAGCCTGGAGGGCACGCGCAAGAAACTGGCCAATGAGAAGTTTGTATCCCGGGCCAAGCCCGAGGTCGTGGCCAAAGAACGGGGCCGGCTGGCGGATATGGAGTCGCAGCTGGCGACCCTGCACGCCAACCTGAGCGCCCTGGGGTGAAATCCATGCATCCTTTTGATCATCCTGCTGTGACCCGTCTGATTGCCAGCGCCCTTGAGGAAGACCTTGGCCGGGGCGATGTGACTACCGCAGCGACCATTCCGGCCGAGTGTCCGGCCGAGGCCAGCATCACCGCCAAAGCGGATCTCAGGCTTGCCGGACTGCCCCTGATTGAACGGGTGGTGAAGGCCGTAGACCCGAACGCCAGGGTCAGCCTGCGGGCTGGCGAAGGCAGTGCGGTCCAAGCCGGCACGCTGGTGGCCGAGGTGTGGGGTGGGGCGGCCGGTCTGTTGATGGCCGAGCGGACCGTGCTGAATTTCCTCCAGCACATGTGCGGTGTGGCAAGCCTGACCCGGCGCTTTGTCGAGGCGGTTGCCGACACCGCCTGCACGATCATTGACACGCGCAAAACCCTGCCGGGGTTTCGCTTGCTGGATAAATATGCCGTGACCCAGGGCGGGGGAACGAACCATCGGATGGGTTTGGACGACGGAGTGTTGATCAAGGACAACCACATCAGTGTATGCGGCGGGGTCGGGCCGGCCGTCCGTCAGGCCCGGCAGCGGGCCTCGGCCCTGCTGCGGATTGAGGTCGAATGTACCAGCCTGGAACAGGTCGGCGAGGCGCTGGCGGCCGAGGCCGATATCCTGCTGCTGGACAACATGACGACCCGAGACATGCGCGACGCGGTCCAATTGGTAGGCGGCCGCGCCCTGCTTGAAGCCTCGGGCAATATGAGCCTGGAGCGGGTTCGGGAGGTCGCCCAGACCGGGGTGGATTTTATCTCGGTCGGTGCCCTGACCCACTCCGCCCCAGCCGTTGACCTGAGTATGGCGGTGTCGCCCCAGACCTGAGGTGCCCCCCGTCAGGAGTCCTCAACCATGTCCGAACCAGACTTTGGTGTTGCCGTCGGGAGCCGACTCAAGACACGTTTGCTTGGCAGACCGCTCCATTTTTTTGAGACGATCGACTCCACCAATACCTACGCCGGGCAGCTGGCTGCCGAGGGCGCGGCCGAAGGCACGCTGGTAGTCGCCGACGCCCAGACCGGCGGCCGGGGTCGCCTCGGCCGCAGCTGGGTCTCGCCGGCCGGGGTGAACCTGTACTGCTCGCTCATTCTGCGTCCGCCTATCGCCGCCAGTCTGGCTCCCCAGATCAATCTGGTGGCTGCGGTGGCGGTGGCCGACACGATTGCCGGGCTGGACGGGCTGCCTCCGGCCATCAAATGGCCCAACGATGTGTTGCTCTCGGGCAAAAAGGTGTGCGGCATCCTGGCCGAGATGCAGACCCGGGGCGAGCACTTGCAGGCCATCATTCTTGGCATCGGGGTGAATCTCAACGCCCGGCTTGAGGCGTTTCCCGAGGAACTACGCGACAAAGCGGCCTCGCTGTTTGTGGTGACCGGCACGCCGGTTGAGCGCGCCGCCTTCACCGCCAGCCTGCTGACCCACCTTGAGCAAGCCTATCTTCTCTGGTTAGAAGAAGGCTTTCCGGCTCTGCGCGCGGCCTGGGAGCGCTATGCCGCCGACCTGATCGGCCGCCAGATTGCGGTCGCCGCCCAGGGTGAGGCGATCAGCGGGACGGTCCTGGGCCTGGATACGGACGGAGCCTTACTCGTGCGGGAGCAGACAACCGAGACGCCGCGCCGGGTGGTGGCGGGTGAGGTCAGCGTGATCGGCGGGTATCAACAGGGTGGAACACATGATCCTCGTGATTGACGTGGGCAATACCCACACCGTGCTCGGCATCTATCAGCACGATACGCTCAGCCATCACTGGCGTCTGACGACCGATGCGGGACGTACCTCGGACGAGTATAGCGTGCTGCTGAGCAGCGTCTTTGCGGCTTCCGACATTGCGTTTGCGTCGATTGAGGGCATCGCCGTGTCGTGCGTGGTGCCGCCGATGATTCGGGTCGTTGAAGAGTTGAGCCACTCCCTTTTCCGCCGCTCTCCGCTGATTATCGGTCCCGGCACCAAAACCGGCATGCCGATCCTGTACGATGTGCCGCGCGAGGTGGGCGCGGACCGGATTGTGAACGCCGTGGCCGCCTATGAGCGCTATCAGGAGGCCACAATCGTGGTTGATTTTGGCACCGCGACGACGTTTGACTATGTGACGGCCAACGGCGAGTATCTGGGCGGCGCGATTGTGCCCGGCGTCGGGATTTCCCTCGACGCCCTGTATACCAAAACGGCCAAACTGTACCGGGTGGAGCTGACCAAGCCGCCCAAGGTGGTCGGCCGCAACACTGTGCATGCAATCCAGTCCGGGATTTGTTATGGATATACCGCGCTCGTTGACGGCATGGTTGACCGGATTCGCCGGGAGAACGCCAGCCGCGCCCGGGTCATTGCCACCGGAGGATTTGCCGAATTGATTGCCGACGAATCGTCTACCATCGAAACGATAGACGAGTTCCTGACCCTGGCCGGGCTCCGTATTCTATATGAACGCAACCACTGACACGGGGCGCCGCCGACCGCGCCCCGGCCCGCGACACACAGGAGGGCTCCGATGGCTGATGACATCCGCCGTATTCGTACTATTGGTCTCTTGGCTGAGGGGGGAGCGGGGAAAACAACCCTGGCCGAAGCCCTGTTGTACGCCTCTGGCACCACGACCCGCCAGGGCCGGGTCGATGACGGCAACTCGGCGTTTGATTTTGAGCCCGAGGAGATCCGTCGCAAAGCCTCGCTGTCCACTGCGGCCCATTCCCTCAGCTGGCAGCGCCACGCCATTTGCCTCCTCGATCCCCCCGGCATGGCCAACTTTTTATCCGACACGCGCTACGCCATGGAGGCCATGAGCGGGGCGGTGTTTGTGGCCGGCCCGGCCGGTCAGCTCAAGGTCGAGAGCGAACGCGTGTGGGGCTGGGCCAACCTGTTGCAGCTGCCCCGGCTGGTGTGCCTGTCGCGCCTGGACCGTGAAGAGGGCAGTCTGGAGACCGCCCTCGGCGGGCTGCGCGACACCCTCGAAGGCCAGTTTGTGCCGGTCCAGATCCCGATCGGTTTCCAGGCCGACTTCAGCGGGGTGGTGGACCTGCTGACGATGAAGGCGCTGATGTTCAGCGGGGATAATGGCGCGGTTGAGGAGCAGGATATCCCGGCTGAGGTGCAGGACGAGGCCGATACCCGGCGTGAGCAGCTGGTTGAGGCGATTGCCGAACTCGACGACGACCTCCTCAACCGCTACCTCGAAGGTGAGGACATCACCACCGACGAACTCAAACAGGGCCTGGCCAAGGCGGTTGCCGCCGCCCAGCTGTACCCCGTGCTGTGCGTGTCGGGTGGGCAGTGCGCCGGCATCCAGCCTCTGCTCGACGCCCTGGTCGCCTATCTGCCCTCGCCCGACCAGACGCCGGCGGTGACCGGTAAACATCCAAAAAGCCAGGACGATGAAGAGCGGGCGCCCGATCCGGCCGCGCCGTTTTCGGCCCGGGTGTTCAAGACCCTGGACTCGCCTACCGGTCGCCTGTCCCTGGTGCGGGTGTGTTCGGGCACGCTGGCCAGCGACTCGGTGGCGTATAATGCCAGCCGTGATGCCCGGGAGCGGCTCGGCCAGCTGTTTGGTCTGGACGGCAAAAAACAACAGCCGGTGGCCTCGGCCCTGCCCGGTCAGGTGGTGGCCATTGCCAAGCTCAAGGAGACTCGCACCGGGGATACCCTGTGTGACGAGAAGACGCCGATTGTGCTGCCGCCGCTGCCGGAGTTTTCTCCGGCTATCTCTTTTGCCCTGGGGCTCAAGGCCCGCGGCGACGAGGAAAAAATCCTGTCTTCTCTGAGCCGCCTGGCCGAGGAAGACATGGCCCTCAAGGTTGATCGTGATGCCCAGTCGAACGATATTCTGATTTCCGGCGCCGGCCAGCTCCACATTGAGGTCGTGGTCGAGAAGCTCAAGCGGCGCTACGGAGTCGAGGCAGAGCTGAAAGCCCCCAAGGTGCCCTACCGCGAGACGGTCAACGGCACGGCCGAGGCTCAGGGGCGGCTCAAGAAGCAGTCCGGTGGACGCGGGCAGTTCGGGGACACCTGGATCAAGCTGGAACCCCTGCCGCGTGGCGCTGGTTTTGAATTTGTCGATAAGATTCGCGGCGGAGCGATCCCGCGCCAGTATATCCCGTCGGTCGAAAAAGGGGCGGTCGGCGCCCTGGCCAAGGGCTTTCTGGCCAGCTATCCCCTCGTCGATGTCAAAGTGACGCTGTACGACGGGTCCTACCACGAGGTGGATTCGTCCGATATGGCCTTCCAGATCGCCGCTTCCATCGGCATTCAGAACGCCCTGGAAAAGGCCAAGCCGGTCATTCTGGAGCCGATCATGCAGATGGAGATCACCGTCCCCGAGGAGTATACGGGTGACATCACGGGCGACCTGAATCGCCGCCGGGGACGGCTCAACAGTGTTGACGCCAAAGGCCACAATCAGGTCATTCAGGCCTCCGTGCCAATGGCTGAGATTCTGACCTACGCGCCCGATCTGCGGTCAATGACCAGTGGCCGGGGAACCTTTGAGATGGCGTTTTCGCACTACGAAGAGGTCCCTCACCATCTGACCGACAAGATCGTCCAGGAGTCCAAGCAAGCCCGGGACGAATAGCCGGGTGTGACATTGACAAGCCGAGTCCGCCTGTATTACAGTCGGGGCGTCGTCCAAGTCTCAGGAGGACCCGTATGGAAGCCAAAGAAGAAGAGCTGATCCGCTCGTTGATCGATACCGATCCCGAGCTGCGTCGCTGCTACGAAGAACACCAACAGCTCAAGCACCGCCTTGAACAGCTCCGCCAACAGGCCCACCTGACCGAGCAGGAGGAGCTTGAGGAAAAGCGGATTCAAAAACAGAAACTGGCCGGAAAAGACCGTATCATGCAGATTCTGGCCCGTCACCGACAGCGGACCGCAGCCTGAACGCGTCGCGATTTTTCCTGCCGTGTGAGTCTGTGTGAGGGGGGAGCGGGAGCGGTCCCCCCTCACTTTCTCCCACACCCTTCCCCACGCCGAAAACCGTATGCGCCACACTATCTCCATACTTGTCGAAAACGAAGCCGGCGTCCTGGCCCGGGTGGCCGGTCTGTTCAGCGGCCGGAATTTCAATATCAGCAGTCTGTGTGTCGCCGAAACGACCGATGACACCGTGTCCCGGGTTACCCTGGTCACCGACGGCGACGATCAGGTCGTCGAGCAGATCACCAAGCAGCTGCATAAGCTGATCTGTGTCATCAAGGTGGTCGATTTTCAGGACAGCCCGCACGTCGAGCGTGAGATGGCGCTCATCAAGGTGGCGCCGGATGAGCGGGCGCGCAGTGAGGTACTCAATATCGTCAATATTTTCCGGGCCAAGGTGGTTGACGCGGGTCCGCGTTCCTACGTCATTGAGGTGACCGGAGACGAAGGCAAGATTACGGCCATTCTGGAACTGCTCAGACCGCTCGGCGTCCGGGAAGTGGTCCGCACCGGCAAGGTTGCCATCCAGCGCGGCGTGCAGGTGTTGTCGGCCGCCAACGGGGGCGAGACGCTGGAACTCAACAAGCGAAAAATCCACAAGGAGAAGGCAGCATGAATATTTACTACGACAAAGACGCCGACCTGTCCCTGCTCAAGGACAAGAAGATCGCCATTGTCGGCTACGGCAGCCAGGGCCACGCCCACGCGCTCAACCTGCGTGACAGCGGCATGGACGTGCGGATCGCCCTCAAGTCGGGCAGCGGCTCGTGGCCCAAGGCCGAAAGCGCCGGTTTTCTGGTCCAGGAGGTCGCCCAGGCGGCCAAAGAGGCCGATATCATCATGATTCTGACCCCGGACGAGGTGGCCAGCGAAATGTATGAGGCCGATATCAAAGCCGGGCTGCGGCCGGGGACCTGCCTGGCCTGTGCTCACGGCTTCAACATCCATTTCAAAAAGATCGTCCCGCCGGCCGATGTGAACGTCTTCATGGTCGCGCCCAAGGGGCCGGGCCATCTGCTGCGCAGCGAGTTTGAAAAGGGCCAGGGCGTGCCGTGTCTGATCGCCATCGCCCAGGACCCGTCGGGCAGCACCAAGGATATTGCTCTGGCCTACGCCTCGGCCATTGGCGGTGGCCGGGCGGCGGTTCTGGAGACATCGTTCAAGGAAGAGACCGAGACCGATCTGTTTGGCGAACAGACCGTGCTGTGCGGTGGGGTCACCGAACTCATGCGGGCCGGTTTCGAGACCCTGGTCGAGGCTGGCTATGCGCCGGAGATGGCCTTCTTCGAGTGCATCCACGAGATGAAGCTGATTGTCGATCTGGTCTACGAGGGCGGCATCACCAATATGCGCTACTCGGTCAGCAATACCGCCGAATACGGCGACATGACCCGTGGCAAGCGGGTCATCGGCGAGGAGACGCGCACGGCCATGAAGGCCATCCTGACCGATATCCAGTCCGGCAAGTTTGCCGACGAGTGGATTGCCGAACACCGCTCCGGCTCGCCCAACTTCAACGCCCTCCGGGAGGCGGCCAAGGGCCATCAATCCGAAGTGGTCGGCACCCATCTGCGGGGCATGATGCCCTGGATGCAGCAGAACCGCCTGGTTGATAAGGCGAAAAATTAGGGATGCAGCGCTGGGCCTGAGGCCATGTCCCGGGCCTCCGCTCCGGCGCCTCGCGTATGCACTTTGCGCCACAGGGCTACCCCTGGATCTTCGGCCTCGGTTCGGCCTCGCTGATCCTCGGCCTGCTTGAGTTTCGTATTCCCAGCCTGGGGATCTTCTTTCTGTGTCTGTTTGTCGCCTATTTCTTTCGTGACCCGAACCGCACGCCTCCCGAGGGCCAGCGCCTCATTGTTGCGCCCGCCGATGGCAGGGTCGTGACGGTTGAGCAACCGTGTCAGGACCCCCGTTTTTTGCCCGCTCCGACCATTCGAGTGGGTATTTTCATGTCGCCGCTCGACGTGCATGTGAACCGTCTGTCGGTCTCGGGCCGGATCGAGGCGGTCCGCTATCAGCCCGGAAAATTTCGTCCGGCCTTTGCCGAGGCAGCGGCCGAGGTCAACGAACAGAATGCCGTGACCATCCGGGACGAACAGGGGGGCAGGATTGCGCTGGTCCAGATTGCCGGTATCCTGGCCCGACGGATCGTGTGTCGGCTGAAAGGCGGCGAGCGGGTCGAACAGGGCGCGCGCTACGGCATGATCATGTTCGGCTCCCGGGTCGATGTGTACTGTCCGCCCCAGGTCGCACTGAAAGTTGAGGTCGGACAGCGGGTGAAGGCCGGCGAGACAATTCTGGCGGTCTATCCTCCGACCAGCGGCGAAGACGGAAGGATCGAAACGGCATGACACAGGCCACCCCCCAGACAAAGCTACGCTCCCTGCCGCGACGCAAAATGGGCCCGCCGCTGCGCAAAGGGGTCTACCTGCTGCCCAGCCTGTTTACCACCGGTGGGCTGTTCTGCGGCTTCTACGCCATTATTGCCACCCTGGGCGAGGCGTATGTGTTTGCCGCGATTGCGATGCTGGTCGCCATGGTCTTTGATGGGCTCGACGGGCGTATCGCCCGGCTGACCAAGACCTCGAGTAAATTCGGCGTTGAGTATGACTCGCTGGCCGATCTGGTCGCCTTCGGGGTGGCACCCGGGGTGCTGGCCTACTGCTGGGCGCTCGAATCGTGGCAGGCCTGGGGCTGGCTGGCCGCAGCCCTGTATGTCACCTGTGGGGCGCTGCGGCTGGCCCGCTTCAATGTCAAGTCTGAAACCGCAGATAAGACCCATTTTGTCGGCCTGCCGATTCCTGCCGCCTCGGCGGTGGTGGCCACGACCGTCCTGCTGGACGATTTTCTGGGTGGAGCCGGGGGCAGCGCCAAGCAGATTGCCCCGCTGGTGCTGATCTATACCCTGGCCGGTCTGATGGTCAGCAATATTCGCTACTACAGTTTCAAGGAACTCAAGCTGCGCGACCGCAAGCCTTTCTGGCTGCTGCTGCTGTCCATCATTGCGATTCAGATCACGATCGCCCAGCCGCACGTCATGCTGTTTGGCGTCTCCTGGTGTTATGCCGCCTCCGGGCCGCTGTGGCTGCTGGTCCGGTTGGGTCGGCTCGGGTTGGGCAAGCTGAAAAAGGCGCCGCCCGCCCCCCCGCTGGAAAACGTCCGTCCGCTGCAGACGCTTGACACGGATAAGGAAGGTCCGTTATAGGTAGCCGGATACAGACTGTAACGGGAACATCATGATTGCGCACAAGGTGACTCTTGGACTGTTCGGCGAGCTGGGACGTGGCCTGCTGCTAAGCCTACTGCTTAGCACCCCGCCTGCTGGTTCCAAGAGACACGCGTAAACACAAGAGCTGTCGGGGACCACGGGCGGGATTCTCAGCCTGTGGCCTCGTGTTCGTCAAAAGGGCTGCGGGATACCTCGCAGCCCTTTTTTTGTGACATCGAAGGAGGACCGCTATGGAACGGGAGATTGTCCAGATTTTTGACACCACACTGCGTGACGGTGAGCAGTCGCCCGGCGCCACCATGAACATCGAGGAGAAGGTCATGGTCGCCCGTCAGCTCGAAAAGCTCAACGTTGATGTGGTCGAAGCCGGGTTTGCCGCGTCGTCAGAGGGAGATTTTGAGTCGGTCAGGCGGGTTGCCGAACTGATGCCGACGCCGATCGTCCTGAGTCTGTCGCGGACCAAGGAGGACGATATCCGACGGTCGATTCAGGCGGTCGAGGGCGCCAAAAATCCCGGCATTCATATTTTTATTGCGACCTCGGATATCCACCTCAAGCACAAGCTGATGATGAGCCGCCAAGAGGCGCTCGACGCCTCGGTGTGGGCGGTCAGCTATGCCAAAAAATATCTCGACTATGTCGAGTTTTCGGCCGAGGACGCGTCGCGGACCGACCCCGATTACCTGGTCGAGATTTTTGGCGAGGTCATCAAGGCCGGGGCGGTCACCGTCAACGTGCCGGATACCACCGGCTATGCGGTACCCGAACAGTACGGCCAGCTCTTCACCTTTTTGCGTAACACCGTGCCCGGTGGCGAAACGGTTAAGTGGAGCGCTCACTGCCACAACGATCTGGGTCTGGCGGTGGCCAACTCGCTGTCGGCCATTGAGCACGGCGCGCGCCAGGTCGAGTGTACGATCAACGGCATCGGCGAGCGCGCCGGTAATACCTCGATGGAAGAGGTCGTCATGGCGCTCAGGACGCGCAAGGACGTCTTTCAGGATGTCACCACCCGTGTCGTCACCGAGCAGATTTATCCGTCCAGCCAGCTGCTGTCACAGATTACGGGCATTACCGTGCCCCTGAACAAACCGGTGGTCGGGGCGAACGCGTTTGCCCACGAGGCCGGCATTCACCAAGATGGGGTGCTGAAGAACAAGCTGACCTATGAGATCATGCAGCCCCAGACCATCGGACTGGCCAGCAACAAGCTGGTTCTGGGCAAGCACTCCGGTCGCCACGCGTTTGTCGACCGGCTGCAAACCCTGGGCATTGACTACACCGGGACCGACATGAACAAGGCTTTTGCGCGTTTCAAAGCCTTGGCCGACAAGAAAAAGAACGTCTACGATGAAGACCTGATTGCCATCGTCACCGAGGAGACCGTCCGGCTGCCGGATCAGTACGAGCTGCTGTATCTGAATGTGACCTCGTCGAGCATGGCCGTGCCCCACGCCACCGTCAAAATGAAGGTCGGCGAGGACGAGATCGTCGACAGCGCGGCCGGCGACGGCATGGTGGACGCCTGTTTCAAGGCGGTGACCAAGATTGCCGGCCTCGACCCCCAGCTTGAGCGCTATACGGTCAAGGCGATTACCGGCGGCGCCGATGCCCAGGGCGAGGTGTCGTGCATGATCCGCGAGAACGGCACCTCGGTCAACGGTCAGGGCTCCCATACCGATATCATCATGGCCAGCGCCCTGGCCTTTGTGAACGCGCTCAACAAACTCGCCAACCGCGAGCGCTATTATCAGAGCCAGACGGCCGCCGGACGGGAGGGACCCTAGGCAGCGGCCCACCGACCCACACGCGTATGAAAAGAAGGAGACAGCATGGCCCATAAAATTGCGGTCTTTGCCGGTGACGGCATCGGCCCTGAGGTGATTGGCGAGGCTCTGGAAACCCTCAAGCTCGTTGAAAAACGGTTTGGCCTGAGCTTGGCCTGCGAACAGGCCCTGGCCGGCGGCTGCTCGATTGACGCCCACGGCGTGGCCCTGACCGACTCTGCGCTACGGGTCGCCACCGAGAGCGACGCGGTTCTGCTCGGCGCGGTCGGCGGCCCCAAGTGGGACGACCCGCAGTCTGCGGTCCGGCCCGAGCAGGCCATTCTGGGACTGCGCAAAGAGCTCGGTCTGTACGCCAATCTGCGCCCGCTCCAGGTCAACCGGCATCTGGTCCACGCTTCGACCCTCAAGCCCGAGGTGCTGGACGGGGTGGATCTGATTGTCGTCCGTGAGCTGACCGGCGGGGTGTATTACGGCCGGCCGAGCGAGCGCCGGACCGGACCGGACGGCCGGGAGGCGGTGGACACGATTTTCTATACCGAGGGTGAGGTCGAGCGGCTGATGCGAACCTCGTTTGATCTGGCCCGCAAACGCCGCAAAAAGGTCACCTCGGTGGACAAGGCCAACATCATGGCGACCTCGCGGATGTGGCGCGAGGTCGCCAATGAGGTGGCCAAGGACTACCCGGACGTTGAATACGAGGATGTTCTGGTCGATGCCATGTCGATGCATCTCATCCGCCGGCCGCGCGACTTCGATGTGATTGCCGCCGAGAACATGTTCGGCGATATTCTGACCGACGAGGCGTCGATGATCGCCGGCTCCATGGGCCTGCTGCCCTCGGCTTCCTTGGGCGAGGGTTCGCGGGGGCTGTTTGAGCCCATCCACGGCACCGCGCCCGATATTGCCGGCCAGGACAAGGCCAACCCTCTGGCTGCCCTGCTGTCCACGGCCCTGCTGCTGCGTTTGTCGTTTCAGCACGAAGAGGCGGCTCAGGCGATTGAGACGGCGGTCGATGCGGCCCTGTCCGAAGGCTACCGCACGCCCGATATTGCCCAGCCCGAATGCCGTCTGGTCGGCTGCAAGGAGATGGGCCGTATTGTCCGAGATAAGCTCGGCTAAGGCGAGTCTCGCAGGGCGACTTAGCGCATTGTCGGATTACGCTTCGCTAATCCGACCTACCGGTCAGCAGGTCGTACCAGTGAAAGGCTACGACCACCAGGGCGTGGGTGATCTGTCCCCGGCGAATGAGGTCGGGAATATCGGCCAGCGGAACCAGGACCACCTCGGTTTCCTCGGTCGTATCAAAGTGGGTCTCAAACCGCTTCTGCACGTTGCGGGCCACAAAGCTGTGACAGCGGTTGGCCTGAATGGCCGGGTTGGGATGAATGGCGCCCAGGGAGACTACCTCAGCCGAGTCATAGCCGGTCTCTTCCTGCATCTCGCGCCGGGCGGCGTGGAGCGGGGAGGGGTCTTCCGCATCGACCATACCGCCCGGAATCTCCAGCGTCATGGCCTCGACCCCGTGCCGGTACTGCCGAATCAACACCACCTGTTCGTCGGCGGTGAGCGGAATGATGTTCACCCAGTCGCCCGCCTCCAGGACGTAGAAGTCATGTCCCCGGCCGGTCCGGGGGGAGCGCTTATGGTCTTCCCGGAGCGAGAAGATGCGACACGAATAGACGATCTGGGAGCGGAGACGTTGCCAGGCTTTGAGCGTGGTTGAGCCGTCGGAACTCATGCCGTGTCCCGCCGGCTAAAAGAGGCGGCGATACTCAATCGCCGGACACCGATCCATCACCACCGTTAGCCCGGCCTGCTGGGCTTTGCGGGCGGCGGCCTCGTCAATGACGTCGAGTTGGAGCCACAGGATTGAGGCTTGCTCGGCAATGGCTTCGTCGGCGATCTGAGCCACAAACTCCGAGCGGCGGAACACGTCAACCATGTCAACCGGCTCGGGAATGTCGCTCAGGCTGGCGTAGCAGCGCTGACCGAGGATTTCCCGGCAGTTGGGGTTGACCGGGATGACGGTGTGGCCCCTGGCCTTGAGCAGGGCGGCAATCTGGTGGCTGTCGCGGTCCGGGTCGGGCGAACAGCCAATCACGGCAATCGTTTTGGGCGCAGCCAGAATGTCGTAAATCTCGGGATCCGACGGGTTTTCAAAGGTTTTCATGGGCCAAGCTCAACAGATCGTCAAAGGAGTTTTCCAGACAGCGCTGGATCTCGACCATGCGGGCTCGAAAGGCGTCTTCGCCCTGCATCGCCGGGTCGTCGATATCGCCCTCCTCGCCGGCAAACTCCTTGAGGGTGTAGGCTGGCGTGCCCTCGGCCTCGGGGTAGGCGTCAAGCATGTCTTTCTGCTCGTGGGTCATGGTCAGGATCAGGTCGGCCTCGTCGATCAGATACCGGTGGCGTTTGAGGTCGGTCGAGACAAAGTCTTCGGCTTGCAGGTGAATGTCGTGTTCGCGCAGGATCAGACGCGCGTCGAGCGAGGCGTACATCCGATCCCGGGCGTAAATCGCAATCCCGCCCGAACGGATAGTGATATGCTCAACATCCCGCTCTGCGAGCATTTTCTCAAGCAGGGAGTGAGCCATCACGCTGCGGCTGGTGTTGGCGTGACAGACGATCAGCACGCGGTAGGGGTGGGGATGGGTCACAGGGCTCTGGGAGACGCGCGGCCGCAGGGCGCGGCCGCGCGTGTGGGATTCAGGATTTGAGCGACTTGAAGACGGAGCCGAGGTCTTCCTTGGCCGTTCCGCCCTTGGCCAGCTCGCCCTTGAGCGTGTCGCCCAGCTCGTTCGGGTCCCAGTCGCCCAGCTTTTTGACTGTGCCGGCCGAGTGCCAGCCCTTCATCAACCATACGCAGCCGCCGCCGACACGGAAGACCTCGCCGTGGACCCCGGCCGCGTCATCACTCGCCAGCCAGGCCACCAGCGGGGCGACGTGGTGGGGGCTGAAGTAATCGTGCTCGCCCTCTTTGGCGTCCATCAGGCCGGCCGTCTGGGGCGTAGCGTCAACCGTCAGGCGGGTGCGCGCCAGCGGGGCAATCGCGTTGCCGGTTACGCCATATTTCTGCATCTCGCGGTCAACGATGATCGCCATGGTGGCGACCGCAGCCTTGGCCGGGCCGTAGTTGGGCTGGCCGGGGCTGCCCAGCAGGCCGGCGTCCGAGGAGGTGTTGATCACCCGGCCGTTCAGGATAGTGCCCGCCTTGTGCTGCTCGCGCCAGTATTCGCAGGCGTGACGGCTGCAGTTGAAGGAGCCTTTCATGTGCACGTTGATGACCGCATCCCACTCTTCTTCCGACATATTGAAGATCATCCGGTCGCGCAGGATGCCGGCGTTGTTGACCAGAATGTTCAGATGCCCGAAGGTATCGACCGCCTGTTCGACGATCCGTTTGGCGCCCTTGAAGTCGGTCACGCTCTCGGTATTGGCCACCGCTTCGCCTCCGGCGGCCTTGATTTCATTGACGACCTGTTGGGCCGGACCGACATCTGATCCGGTTCCGTCGAAATGACCGCCGAGATCGTTGACCACCAGCTTGGCGCCGTGTTTGGCCATGAGCAGGGCTTCTTCGCGGCCGATGCCTCGACCGGCACCGGTGACGATGGCAACCTTGCCGTCTAGTAACATGATAGGCTCTCCTTTTGCGATGTAGGCAAGATGGACAAGATGAACAGCGTGAAGTCCGCCTCTTGTCTGCCTGACTTGCCCGGATTTGTCAACCGGTTTGGGGCTGAACGGAATCGGACTGGAAAGGGAAAAACAAAAGAGGGGGAAGAAACCTTCCCCCTCTTTGATATCCGTCAGACGGACTGCGGTTTAGACGTCGTAGTACAGCGAGAACTCGTACGGGTGGGGCCGCAGACGGAGCGGGTCAACCTCGTTCTCACGTTTGTAGTCCACCCAGGTCTCGACCACATCTTTGGTGAACACGTCGCCCTTGAGCAGGAACTCATAGTCGCTCTCCAGGGCGTCGAGGGCGGCGGGTAAGGAGCCGGGCACGGATGGCACGCCGGCCAGTTCCTCGGGGGTGAGCGAGTAGATATCCTTGTCGAGCGGATCGCCCGGATTCAGTTTGCGCTCAACGCCGTCAAGCCCGGCCATCAGCATGGCCGAGAAGGCCAGATAGGGATTGCTCGACGGGTCCGGAAAACGGACTTCGATGCGTTTGGCCTTGGGGCTCGGCGAGTACATCGGGATGCGGACCGCCGCCGACCGGTTGCGAGACGAGTAGGCCAGGTTGACCGGCGCCTCAAAGCCGGGCACCAGACGCCGGTAGGAGTTGGCAGTCGGGGCGACAAAGGCGCACAGGGCCGGGGCGTGGGCCAGGACGCCGGCGATGTAGTGCAGGCCGAGTTCGCTGATCCCGCCGTAGCCGTCACCAGCAAACAGGGGCTGGTCGTTTTTCCACACCGACTGGTGGGTGTGCATACCCGAGCCGTTATCGCCAAAGATCGGCTTGGGCATGAAGGTGGCGGTTTTGCCGTGCCGCTTGGCCACATTCTTGACGATATACTTGTACCACTGGAGCGCGTCGGCCATTTGGACCAGGGGCAGGAAACGCATGTCGATTTCGGCCTGTCCGGCGGTCGCCACCTCGTGGTGATGCTTCTCGATCCGGATCCCGATGTCCTCCATTATCCGGATCATTTCGGTTCGAATGTCCTGGTAGGAGTCCAGCGGCGACACCGGGAAATAGCCCTCTTTGTGACGGGGCTTGTAGCCCAGGTTCGGCCCTTCCTCCTGGCCCGAATTCCAGCTGCCCTCAATTGAGTTGACATGGTAGTAACCCTCGTGGGCATTCTGGTCGAAGCGAACGTCGTCGAGGATGAAGAATTCGGGCTCCGGCCCGAAATAGGCCACGTCGCCCACGCCGCTCGATTTGAGATACGCCTCGGCTTTGCGGGCGATATTGCGCGGGTCGCGCGAATAGTCCTCTTTGGTGATCGGATCGACGATATTGCAGATCAGGGACAGGGTCGGGGCTTGACAGAACGGATCGAGGCGCGCGGTAGCCGGGTCGGGGATGACGAGCATGTCCGAGGAGTCAATCGACTGCCAGCCGCGAATCGAAGAACCGTCAAAGCCGAGCCCGTCCTCGAAGATCTCTTCTTCGTATTCGCTCAGCGGGATGGAAAAATGCTGCCAGGTGCCGATAAAGTCCATGAACTTGAGGTCCACGACCTCGGCGTTTTTCTCCTGCGCTAAGGCAATCGCGTCTTTGGGTGTCATACGTCTCCTGTCCTCCTGTACTCCAGTGCGTTCGGATTCGTCAGCTTACACGGCGTCTTTGCCGCGTTCGCCGGTGCGGATCCGGATGACGTCTTCAACCGAAGAGAGGAAGATTTTGCCGTCTCCGATCCGTCCGGTATTGGCCGCCTTTTCAATCGCCTCAACCACGCTGGCGGCCAGATCTTCTTCCACGATGATTTCAAGCTTGACCTTGGGCAGGAAGTCAACGACGTACTCAGCTCCTCGGTACAGCTCGGTGTGGCCTCTCTGACGCCCGAAGCCTTTGACTTCGCTGACCGTCAAGCCACGGACGCCGAGGGAGTTCAGACTCTCTTTGACTTCGTCGAGTTTGAAGGGCTTGATGATCGCTTCAACCTTTTTCATAACGCCTTCCATAGAGTTGACCTCCTCAAGCCCTCTCTAGTGTAAAACGGTCGGCTTGTAAAGCATCTATAGAGAGCAGCAAAAAGAATACCAAACCCCTCGACCTCTGAATAGGCGGTTTCCGGCCCGCGGCTCTCTTTTTCCGGCCCCCGGCTTGCCTATTTCGCGGGCAGCGCTCTTTTTTTAGGCAGAAGAATCGGGCTCTTCAGGCGCGGTGTGTTTTCCGTCAGAGGCGAGTCGAAAGGGAGCCTCCTGGCCTTTCCACAGGCGCCTGATATTGTCGCGGTGGCGGGCGACGACGAGCAGGGCCAGCAGCGAGACGGCGAACAGGTAGGGCCGGGGATAGGCCAGAACGGCCAGCAGGGGCGGCACGGCGAGTGTGGCGGCCAGAGACGCCGCAGATACGATTCGGCTGGCGGCAAAGACGCCGATGAACACGACCAGGGCCGACAGGGTGGCCAGCGGAGTCAGACCCAGCAGCACGCCGAAGCCCGAGGCTATGCCCTTGCCGCCGGTAAAGCCCAGGAAAATCGAAAACATATGGCCGACCACCACCGCCACCGCAGTAGCGGCCTGAACGACCTCTCCAAAGCCGAGCAGTCGCACTGCCAGCACCGGGATCAGCCCCTTTGCCATGTCGCCGGCCAGGGTCAGCAGGCCGGCCGTTCTGCCGGCGGTGCGGGCCAGGTTGGTGGCGCCGATATTACCGCTGCCGGTCTGGCGGACCGCAATGCCCAGATGGCGACCGATGAGATCACCGGTCGGGATCGAGCCGCATACATAGGCGATGAGGGGAGATAGCAGACAGGCGACACAGGCGAATTCTTGCATGGCCGATGCGGGAAGAAGACCGAGGGACGGAACAAACGTGGTCGGGGTGACTGGATTTGAACCAGCGACCCCACGGTCCCGAACCGTGTGCTCTACCAGGCTGAGCCACACCCCGACCTGCCAGGGAGGAGGGTCAAGTAGGGGATAGTGAGAAGAGAAGGCAAAACTCAAATGGCAAAAGGCAAAGGTCAAATGTAGAGGGCGACCCGACGGGTCGCCCTCGGGGGAGAGGCCAAAGGCGGTCAGTCCAGGGAGCAGGCGAACAGAGGGCCTGTTGCGGCGAATCCGTTTTGCGTCAACAGCTGTCGGTCGGCTCGGTCGGATTGCACAAGCAGCTGTTGACAGCCCCGGCGCCGGGCTCGGGCCTTGGCAAAGCCGAGCAGGGCCTGAACGATATCCGGTGCGGCAGCAGGACGAACGATGAGGTCAAGGAGGGCCTGCCAGCCGGGCGATCCCAGGGTCCGCACGTAGCACACTAGCAGCATGCCCTGAACGGCGCCGGCCTGTTCGGCGATGTAGAAGTCGAGCCGCGGGTCACTCGCCAGGCGTCGCCAGTAGCGGGTTTCGGCGCGGCTGACCAGCTCAGCCCCAGCCGGCGCGGCGAGGAGCCGCAGGGCCGGGATGTCAGTCCGTTTCGCACGACGTATGCGGAGTCTCTCGTATGATCGCTGAGCCATGGCCCGCCGTACTTACCATAAAGCCCGCTGACGCGGAAGGAATGCCGCAGACTGCTATCGCCTCGGTTTGTGTTGCTGCCCCGGAGGGGGATTTCTGAGGGTGGAGCAGGGGCGGGTTTCAAACCCGCCCCTCCCGCTTTCCAAACCGGACACCGGCCACAGACCTGCTGCCCGCCGCTCTTTACGTCCGGGGTGGGACGGTTTAGGGTGCAGGCACTGCGAGCCTGGGCGCTCTTGCCCGGGCACCCCCGAAGCGCTGTTGAAGCCTATGTCTGCCGAGTCCCACCGCCTGACCATCGAGCGTCTGTCCTACGGCCCGGCCGGCATCGGCCGGCTCGACGGCAAGGTCGTCTTTGTGCCCGGCACGGTGCCCGGCGACACGGTCGAGGTGGTGATTGAGGAGGACAAAAAGACCTATGCCGTGGCCCGTCTGGTGGCTGTCCACCGGCCCTCGGCCCAGCGTCGGCAGCCGCCGTGTCCGTATATTCCCCGCTGTGGCGGCTGTCCGTGGCAGCACATAGACTATGCCGAGCAGCTGCGGGCCAAACAGGAGCTGGTCGAGGAGCATATGCGACGGATTGGCGGCCTGTCCGCCCCGCCGGTCCTGCCCATTATTCCCAGCCCCCGGGAGTGGCACTATCGACACCGCATTCGGCTGCGGACCGAGCCGCTGGCCCGGCTGGGCTTTTATCAGGCGCGCTCGCACGAGCTGGTTGAGATCGAGTCGTGTCTCATCGCCGGGGAGACGAGTCCGCAGCAGCTGCGGACGGCGCGCCAGTGGTTGGCCGGGCTGCAAACGGTCGTGCGGCGGCTTGAGTTGCTGAGTGGCGAAGCCCGAACCGGACCGTCCCCAACCGTGTTGGTCGGCAACGCCGAGGGGCTGTTCCAGGCCGCTGACGCCGAGACGTGTGAGCGTTTTGTGGACGACCACCCCGAGCTTGGCGGGCTGGTGTTGTTTGGCCGTGGCTGGCGTCGTGAGTGGGGTGAGGTCGGGATCAGCCTGGACCTCGGGGTTGACAATCTCTGGCTGTCCGTCAGCAGCGGAGTTTTTACCCAGGTAAATCTGGCCGGCAACCGGACCCTGGTTGAAACCGTGCTGCGGATGGGTGACTTCAGCCCCCACGACCGGCTGGTCGAGCTGTACTGCGGAGCCGGGAATCTCAGCCTGCCGCTTGCTTCTCGGGTCGGCTCGCTGATCGGCATAGAACAGGATCGGGTGGCGGTTGCCGACGCCCGCGCCAATGCGGCGCGGCTCGGGTTTGACACCCTGCGCTTTGTCCACGCCTCGGCGCGCCAGGGCATTGAGGCCTTGCTCGCCAGCGGACAACAGGCCGACGTTGTGGTGCTGGACCCGTCGCGGGCCGGAGCCGCGGATATCATCGACAGGCTGCCGCAGTTCGGGGCGCGCAAGATCGTGTATGTGTCGTGCGATCCGACCACCCTGGCCCGCGATCTGCGGCGTCTCGGACAGCATGGCTATCGGCCTGTCAGCCTGCAACCGCTCGACCTTTTTCCCCATACCTACCACGTGGAGACGGTCGCCCTCGCTGTATTGACTTGACGATATCCAGCCCCTATGCTTCCTGGCGCCAGCGATGAGTTCCGGTGTGGCAGAGGACGCAGCAGGCGTGCGAGTCGGAGGTGAGCCATGTCAACGACGACCCAGAAAAGCCCCAACCCAGAAAGCCCCAAACGACCCAAAGTCACCCTGATTCCCGGCAAAGGAGTCTCGCTGACGATTAACTATCTGCTCGAAGACCGCGATGAGCTGGAGTGGCTCGTCGCCGTTGGCCGCAACAAAAAGGGCGAGATTTTCTTCTACGATACCGGCGGAGATATTATCGAGGACCTTGGCGCGCTGGAGTATCTGAAACAGCGTCTGGGCCGGGCTCACCTCGGCGAGGAATGGGACTAAGAACGAGAAACGGCCGGCGTGGAACCGGACACCGGCGCTGTCAGTCGTCCGGCGCCTCGGGCTGCCCGGCAATGACCTGCTGGCCCTCAATGGTGAGCGGCACTCTGGCCAGGAACTGACCGCACGGCGGACCAAAAATACACTCGCCGGTATCCGGCTCGTAGGCCGCGCCATGGGTGGCGCACAGGATATAGCGGCCGTCCTCATTCAGAAACTGGTTTTCCACCCAGTCCATCGTCATCGGCACATGGCGGCAGCTGTTGATGTAGGCAAACAGCTCACCCCCATAGTTCACAATGAAGCACTCGGTTTCGCGTCCGTTCACGGTGCGGATGAATTTCTTTGTACAACCGGGTGCGATCTCACCCAGCCGAGCCACAACCCGCTCCCTGGTGTAGGCTGGTTCGTCGTCGTTCTGATACGCCACGTGTGTCTCCCGTCCCGCCCTTGTACCACACGGCCGGGCAGAGCATAAGAAGGCCAAGTCAAAAGGCAAAGGGCACATGTCAAAGGGCACATGTCAAAAACGCTTGGTTTGCCTGTTGGGTGGCGTGGCGTGGGGGCTGTGGCTGGTGGCGGGGGCCGTGGCCCAGGACGGCGCTCCGGTGCCGCCGCTGGAGGCCGGGCTGGTGCTGACCCTGCACCCGGTGTTCGTCCATTTTGCGGTAGCGCTGACGGTCTGGGGTTGTGTGCTGGACTGCGCAGGCAGTGTGTGGCGCCGGCCCGGCTGGCAGCGGCTCGGTCGCCCGAGTTTCTTTGCCGGCGTCGGGGCGCTGGGTCTGGCCGTGCTGAGCGGCTGGATCGAACAGCAACTGCCCCAGCCGAACAGTGCCTTTGACGCTCAGATCCAGGACCTGCTCGTTTACCATGAGTATCTGGGCTATGGCCTGTTCGGATTTTTTCTCGTCCTGGCGGTGGTGCGGACTCAGATTGCGGGCCGTCTGCCGCTGTTTTTTGTGCTGCTGACCGGGCTTGGCCTCGGTGGGTTGATCGTGCAGGGCCACTGGGGCGGGGAACTGGTATACCGCTATGGAACGGGAGTGCGGGCGGTTCACATCCTGAGCCAGCCGGCGTCTACACATGATAACGCCCCGAAGCGTGGCTCCGGGGCGTCTGGTGTGGACGAATAAGGGAGCTTAGCCGGCGGTTTCTTCGGCCACAAAGCCGCAGCTCTGGTGGGTTCCGTCACAGAACGGCTTGTTGGAGGACTGGCCGCAGCGGCACAGATACATGGGGTCTTCCTGGCCGGTGTACTCGGCCCGCTTCTGATCGGTAAGTTTTGCGCCGCCCCGCACCTCGTACGGACCGTTTTTCAGCGCACGAATCGTCACATCTGCCATACCTGTCCCTCCTTGGTGTATGAGAAAGTGCCATATCGGTCTGGCGCCAGAATTATGGCATACCCCCTATCCAGCCGCAATCTCCGCCCGGCTGTGGGTACTGGCCTAATTAGGCTGTGCAAAGTCAAATTAGGCTGTGCGGCCCCGTCCTCCCTGAATGACACGCAACCTCGGCCGCTCCCGTGGCGCTGGGTCAGGCGCGCGACTCGACTGGGCCGTCTCAATCAACTCCCCGACCTCCGAAGCCTGAAGATTCCGTCTTCAGGCTTTGTTTATCAACCGCTCGGCGCGCTCTCAAGAACAGCAGCGCCCGTCAACTCCTCATACGTCAACCGTTTATCGGTCAAGGCATTGACGATATAGACAAAGCGGTCGGCGTCGCGGCCACCCCGGGCATTGAACCGGAACACCTGCTCATCCAGATACCGGTCTGGCCGTGGGGGGGGCGAAGACGATCATGACGGCAGGGAGACACCCACCCATGGACTATTTTTGGCGGACATTCGGGATTGTGTTTGGGGCGCTGAGTGCGATTGTCGTGTTTATCGTGCTCATGTTTTTTGCAGCAGTGATGTTGGAGGGATGTTGAAAAAGAAAGGCCCCAGCAAGATATAGTGGTCCCGGCTCTTAGCAGAAACCGAGCCGGTGGGGAACAGCCTACATAATTTCCCTAATTAGGCTGTGCGTGCGGAAAGTGGGCTGTGCGGGGTCAAACTAGGCCAGTACCCGGCTGTGGGACCTGCGGTCTCACTCGGCCTCTTCCACAGCGTGGTGCGGCTCGGCCGGCAGCCCGAACGGCTCGAGCGACAGGCTGGTGCGGCCGGTCGTAATCAGCTCGCCGACCAGCTGCCCGGTAATCGGAGCCAGGAGAATACCGTTGCGGTGATGGCCGGTGGCCAGCACGACATTCTCCAAGCCGGGCGCCCGACCCAATATCGGTCGCCGGGTCGGAGAGTAGGGGCGCAGCCCCGCCCAGCAGCGGCTGAGCGGGGCTTTGCCGATGCCCGGCACCACGCTGTCGGCCCACTCGGCCAGACGCCGCACCGCTTCGAGCGTCACGTCCTTGTCATAGCCGGTGAATTCAACCGTGGAGCCAAGAATGACCTCGCCGTTCTTGCGCGGCACCAGATAGCGGTCGTCGCTCGCAATGACATGGCGGAGCTGGCTGGCGCGAATGGCCAGCATCTGTCCCTTGGCCGGTTGGACCGGAATCCGCAGCTTAAACAGCTCGCCGACCTGGGCGGACCATGAGCCGGCGGCGATCACCACGCTGCCGACGCTCACCCAGTCGTCACCGACCCGGACCTCGGCGACCCGCCCATTGCTCATGCGGGCCTCGGTGACCGTTGTGTCTGTGTGCAGGCTGACCCCGCGCTGGCGGGCCGCTTCGGCCCAGGCCCGGGCCAGCTTGCCGTTGTGCAGGTGATGGTCTGCGGCAAAATGGACGGCCGCCCGCAGGGCCGGGGTGAGGCTCGGCTCGTGGCGCCGGGCCGCCTCGGCCGACAGCCAGCTGACGGCGTGGCCCTGCTCGGCGCGCAGTTCGTACAGCCGCCTGTAGCGCTGCTCGTCCGCCTCGGTCAGCAGAATCTCGAAGATGCCGGGGGTTTGATACTCGATATCGATTCCGGTGCGTTCTTCCAGCTCACGCACCAGGGCCGGATACAGCGCCTGACTGGCGCGTTTGAGCCGATACATCGGGCCGCGCTTAGAGCCGCCGCTGGTGGCGGCCAGCATTCCGGCGGCGGCGGCGGACGCTTCCTGGCCGGGTTGCCCCTTGTCCACCAGCCAGGTCCGGATCTTCTGCCCGGCCAGCTGATAGGCCACCGCGATGCCGATGGCCCCTCCGCCGATAACGACGACATCCGTTGTGGTTGCCATGGCCGGGTATTGTAACGAGGGGGCGGAGAAAGAAAAGCTCAGGCCGGACTGCAGTTGAAGGCCGGCAGACGGCCGCCGAGCAGGGCGCCGAGGTCTGCGGCTGCAATCCGCAGGCCCAGATAAAAGGTTCCGAACAGGCCGTATACGGCGCTGGCCTCATCAAAACGCATCTCATACACCAGCTGCTTGAAGACCTGCGGGTCGTCGGCAAACAGGTCCACCCCCCACTCCCAGTCGTCAAAGCCGACCGAGCCGGAAATGATCTGGTTGACCCGACCGGCGTAGCGGCGGCCGACCATGCCGTGTTCGCGCATCATTTTCTGGCGCTCGGCAATCGGTACGTGGTACCAGTTGCGGACCTCGCCCCGTTTTTTATCCATCGGGTAAAAGCACAGGTAGCGCCGGGCCGGGATGGCCGGCGCCAGACGCGCGGCCATGGCTTGGCGCTGGCGTTCGCGTTCGGCCGCCACCGCCTCGTCCCAGTCCGGCGTGTAGGGCTCAAGCCCCCGCTCGTGCAGGGCCGTATACAGCCGTACCGACGCCTCGTACAGACCCAGTTCAACCGTTGACAGATACGAACTGCTGGGCTCCAGAAACTCCAGCAGTTGCAGCTGGGCGAGGCGCAGCTCGACCGCGTTCAGCTCGTCAAAGCTGGGCCGGAAATGGACCAGCATCAGGTCGCCCTTGTGGCCGAGTTGGGAGAACACGGCGCTGGTGCCCGCCTGTTCCATCTCGGTCAATACGTGGGCGGCGTCCTCCACCATTGCCTGTTGTTCGACAGCCGCCACGGCGTTCCAGGCCGGCCAGCGAATACGAAACATCTGGTGCAGGATGGCAGACCCGTCAAGGGTGAGCGGAACGGGCGGGATAGGCTCGACTGTCATACGCGCGTCCTTTGGTGTCACAATCTTTGTCTTTCATCTAACGGCTGCGGTCTGCGCTGTCAAAGCGCCAACGCTTTCTTCCGGTCGGCGGCCTGTGCTAGAGTCCGGTGGTATTCCGTCTTGCGATAAAGGAGGGCACAAACATGGCGAGACCTCTGGATGGTATTCGGGTGCTGGACTGGACGATTCACCATGATGCTCGGCGACCTGGGGGCCGAGGTGATCAAAATCGAAGAGCGGGTCGGTGGCGACCCCGGCCGGGGGGTGATGCAGATTGCCGGCAGCAAGACCGGCGGCACAAAACGCAACTACTACTTTGAGGCCAACAACCGCCAGAAAAAAAGCCTGACCCTCGACCTCAAAAAACCCGAGGCGCGGGAGATCGTGTATCAACTGGTCGAGAAATCCGACGTGTTTGTCCAGAATTTTCGTAAGGGCGTGGCGGCCAAGCTCGGCGTCGATTACCCGACCCTGTCCCGCCACAATCCCCAGCTGATCTATGCCAGCGCGACCGGCTACGGCCCGAGCGGACCGGATTCGGGCGAGCCGTCGTTTGACTACATGGGCCTGGCCCGCTCGGGGATCATGAACACGGTCGGTGAGCCAGACATGGACCCGATGAACATCACCGGCGGTATTGCCGACCAGATGGGCGCCATCATGCTCGCCCACGGGATCGTCGTGGCCCTGCTGGCGCGGGAGCGCCTGGGCGTCGGCCAGGAGGTGAACACCTCCCACCTGGGCAGCATGATGGCCCTCCAGGGCCTGAACCTGGCCTGCCGGCTGACCCTGGGCAAGGAGTTCAAGCGCTTTTATCGGACCGAGGCGGTCAACCCGCTGTGGAATCACTACAAGTGTCAGGATGACAAATGGATCTGCCTGGCCATGCCACAGGCCGACCGCTACTGGTCGGATTTCTGCACGGCGCTGGGCATCGCCCACCTGGAGAACGATTCGCGTTTTGAGACCATGCGGGCTCGGGGCAAGAACGCCAAGGAGTTGATCGCCATTCTGGACGAGATCTGGGCCGGCAAACCGCGTGACGAGTGGATGACCATCCTGAAAGGCGGCGGCGACTTCATCTATACCATCGTCAACAGCATCAACGACCTGCCCGACGATCAGCAGATGATCGACAACGACTATGTGGTCGATTACGACCATCCGTCCTGGGGACCGAGCAAGATTGTCGGCTCGCCGCTCATCCTAAGCGAAACCCCGGCCGACCCCAAGGCGCCGGCGCCCGAGTTTGGCGAGCACTCGGAGCAGATTCTGCTCGATCTGCTGGGCTATTCCTGGGAGCAGATCGGTCAGCTCAGAGAGCAGGAAGTGATTTAGCGCCTGGTGGGGAGGAGGGCTTCTCCTCCCCCGCCAAAGCTTGTGAACTCGACGACGAGTGGTTTGCAAAGGCGCGTCCGGCGAGCGATATGCGCCCCCGAATCGTTGAACGCGACAGACGCCGCAGGGGCCGGCAGACACGCTTGGACGACACCCTGCGGCCGGCGGTCTTCGGTCAGAGGGAGTGACTACGCCTTGGCGCTCGGTCGTGAGGAAACGTCCGCGTGCCAGCGCTTGGTGTTGGTATTGGCCTCGGGAATGCCCATCTTGGCAAAACTGGCAAAATCGACCACACACAGCGCGGTGATATCGGCAATCGTGTACCGTTCTCCGGCAATATAGGTGCTCTGGCTGAGGCGGTGTTCCAAGCGCTCATAAAAACGCTCGACGCCGGCCTTCCCCCGGGCGGCCAGTTCGGGAATGGCCTGGACATTCTCCAGACCGGGCAGCCCCCGATTCTTAAAAGGGTCAAACGAGTTGCGAAACATTTCGCCCGTAGGATTGAGGCCGTCGAATTCCATATGGCGCTGCCACGACTCGATCCGGGCCTTCTCCAAGGCGTCCCGGCCCATGAGGTTGGGCTCCGGCTGCGTCTCCTCGATATAGCGGCAAATCGCGATGGTCTCGTCAATGCGGCTCCCGTCGTCGAGTTCAAGCGTGGGCAGCAGGCCGCGCGGATTCACCGCCAGGTATTCCGGCTTGAGGTTTTCTCCTTCGATGATACTCACCTCGGTCTTCGGAATATCGACCCCCTTTTCCGCCAGAAAGACACGCACCCGACGTGGGTTAGGGGCCATTTGGCAATCATACAATTTCATACTGTTCTCCTTTCCTGTGGTGTGAAGGCCGGGAAGAACAATAGCCCTCCCAAGCCGGGATGCAAGCCCGGCAGGGCCGACTGCCGGACTATTCCTGGGAGCAGATCGGCCGCCTCAGAGAGCGGGAAGTGATTGAGGGCCGAACGCGGGGGGCTTTCCCTCCCGCGCCACCCGTTCCTAGTCCTTGACCATCTGCATGAGTTCGAGGGTTGTGCCAAACGGGTCTTTGCAATACACCGCCTTGGCCGTGCCATAGCCCTCGAGGCTGAACGTCTGCGGGCGCGAGTAAAACTCCACGCCGTGGCTGCGCAGCGCCTCGTAGGTCTTGTCAATATCTTTGACCCAGAAGGCAATCTCGGTAATTCCGTTGTGGGTGAGGCCCTCATACGGCTGTCCACCCTGTCGGGCGGATTCGCTGAAGCACAGCAATTCAACCGGGGCGCTGCGGTGGTCGTCTTCGTTGCGCAGGAAGACCGACCGCACCTTTGTGCCAGGCACCTGGATCATATCGCTGATCTCTTCCCCCTCGACACTGAAATCGCCAATCACTTTCAGCCCCAATACGTCCTGATAGAAGGCAATGGCTTGGTCCATATCCGGGACGGTGATACCTACATGTGCGACAGCTCCGAGCATACTGACCTCCTTATGGTCTGTGTCCCCGAGATTGTCCTGTCATCGCCGGTGGTTTGTCAAGCCGGCAAGACTGCGTCGCAAAAAACCTTGCAAGGTCCGCAAGCCGAGTCCTATAATTCTTTGGCTGAGAGCACTGTTTCATTGCCGGACTATATCTCACAGATGGGTAACCAGTCAGGAGGAATGCAAATGGGAAATTACAGAGTCATTTCATCCGATAGCCATGTCTTTGAGCCCCCGGATTTGTGGACCAGCCGGGTGGAGTCGAAGTTCAGGGACCGTGCCCCACATGTTGTCCATCGCGCGGAAGATGACACCGACTGGTGGGTGTGTGAGGGCATGAAAGGAGTGAGTGGGGGGTCGGGCGGCTCCCAAGCCGGCAAGCGGTTTGACGCACCCGAGACGCTTACTATGGCCGATAAAATGGAAAACGTGCGGCCGGGGGGCTACATTCCCGCAGAGCACCTCAAGGACATGGAGTTGGATGGGGTGCAGGCGAGTATCGTGTATCCGAGTCAGGGCTTATTGCTGTACAGCGTCCCCGATAGCGAACTGCTGTCGGCCCTGTGTCGAGCCTATAACAACTGGCTGGCCGATTTCTGCCGACCGTTTCCTGACCGGATCAAAGGCATTGCGATGCTCAACCTCGATGATGTTCACGAGGGCGTGAGCGAACTCACCCGGTGTGCCAGGCTCGGACTTGCGGGAGCCATGATCACCGTGGCTCCACCCGCAGGCAGGAGCTACAACTTGCCGGAGTATGAACCGCTGTGGGCTGCGGCTCAGGACTTGGCCATGCCTTTAAGCCTCCACGTTGCCACCAACCGGTCCACCTCGCGGAACCCGACCTTGGATCTGGAAGCCTTCGATCCGGCTTTTCTCACCAACATCGACCATTGGGTGCGCATGTCCCTGGCCTCTATCATTTTCGGCGGTGTCTTCGAGCGCTATCCCAGGCTCCAGATCGGCTCGATAGAGCAGGAGCTGTCGTGGGTGCCGCATTTTCTGGACCGGCTCGATTACACCTATACCCAGCGCGCTCAAAGCACAGCGTGGCGGAAGTTCAAGACCGACCTGCTGCCCAGCGATTATTTCCATCGCAATGTGTTTCTGAGCTTCCAGGAAGATGCCCTGGGCATCCGCGACCGGCACCTGATTGGCGTCGATAACCTCATGTGGGGATCAGATTACCCGCACCCAGAATGTACCTTTCCACGCTCGCGACAAGTGTTGGAAGAGGTCCTGGCCGAGTGTAGCGAGGCGGAGAAGGCCAAGATTGCCGGGGGCAATGCCGCCCGGGTGTACCATTTCGATTGAGAGTTCAGGGTGGATACGCCGCGCGTATCCACCCGATGGGGCTGTCGCTCAAACGACCCTAGCCACGCATTGAGGAGTCATGACGCACGAGTCTTGCCCGGCGCGCTACAGTGTCGGGTGTCGCTCGTGCCATCCCGCCGCCTGTTCGTAGGCATGGCCGACCTGGAAAACCGTTGTCTCATCAAACGGCCGCCCCGCCAGCTGGAAGCCAATCGGCAGCCCAGCGCTACTCACGCCGCACGGCAGAGCCAGGGCCGGGAAGCCCGTCAGATTGAACAACGGCGTATAAATAGCGAAGTCCGGCGCCATCAGATACAGGCCGGGCGACTCCGACCGGATCGGCGCCGGCATCACCCCGGTGGTGGGCAGCATGAACACATCAACCGTCTCCAACTGCCGCAGCATGTGCGTGCGGATTTGCTCCCGCACGCGCTGACATTGCAGATAGCTCGTGCCTCTGACCAAATTTCCGAGCGCCAGTATGAGGCGCAGGTCGGGATTATAGTCCTCAGCCTGGGTCTGCATGTCGGCCAGATGATAGGCGGCCGCGTCAGCACAGGTGAGCGGCCAGAACGTTGCCTGGAGTTCGGCATGGGTGACGGAGTCCACATCGACGATCTCAGCCCCCAGCGTTTCCATCTGGGCTACGGCGGCATTGAAGGCGTCGAGAATCTCCTCCCCACAGGTGTCTTGGAAGAGCGTACGGGGAATACCGAGACGCAGGCCCTTGATATCGTGTCCCAGCTTCTCACTGAAATTGGGCACGGGGATATTGGCCGAGGCTGGATCGAGGGGATCGTAACCGGCACAGGCCTGGAGCATGAGGGCATTGTCCCGAACGGTCCGGGTCATGGGGCCGGTATGGTCGAGATTCCACGACAGGGGGAACACGCCGACCCGGCTCACTCGGCCATAGGTGGCCTTCATGCCGACAATACCGCAGCAGAACGCCGGCCAGCGGATGGAGCCGCCCGTATCACTCCCCAGCGCCCCAAAAATCAGTCCGGCAGCCAGCGCTGCTCCCGAACCGCTGCTCGATCCGCCTGGATCATACTCGAGGTTCCACGGGTTGCGGGCCGGTTGGAAATGTGAACTCAGCGTCGGTAAGCCAGCCGCAAATTCGTAGGTTGCCAGTTTGCCAAGCAGCAGTCCGCCGGCGTCCTTGAGTTTCGCCACCGTCGTGCAGTCCTGCTCGGCGGTATAGTCTGTGCGTAACTTTGAGCCGCCGGTCGTGCGGCCGGCCTCATAGATGTCTTTGACGGCCAGCGGAATGCCGTGTAACGGCCCCTTATAGTGCCCCGCCTGGATTTGTTGTTCGGCCTCCTGGGCGGCGGCCAGCGCCTCTTCGGCAAAGACGGTGACGTAGGCGTGGACCTGCGAGTCGAGCGCCGCAATGCGTTCCAGCATGGCTTGCGTCAGCTCAACGGGCGAGAGTTGTCCGCTTTTGATCAGATCAGCCGCCTCAGCCAGCGACAGGAAAGCGAGATCCGAGCTGTGGTGTGTCATGCTTCAGCCCTCCACTTTTGCCTTGAAAATCAGAGCCGGTTCGGTCTCCGGTCGCACCATGCCCTGCACCACAGCTTCCCATTCGAGCAGGGTGGCATAGGCTGTGGTGAGCTGTTCAAGGTCCTCATTGCTCAGCGTGATGCCGACTTCTGACAGCTTGGCTTCTACGAGTTGTCGGTGGTCCATCCGGTCCATAGTGCACCTCCTTACATGTGTGCGCGAAACCCCCGACTCAGCGGCCCAGGCTGGCCTTGTCTGTCGGGTCGTACAGGCCCAGGGACTGTTCGTACTTGCTCAGCTGCTCCTGGGGCAGGTATTTTTCCTCCCATTCCCGTACCTCGGGGAATCCCACTAGGTCAAAGAAACGCAGGCCGCCCAGGGGGTGATCCTTGGTCCGCTGGAGGAACTCCTGTTCCGCCTCGACACCCCGCCGCTGAAAATCCTGGAGAAAGTCCCACGAGGCGATCATCCCGGCAAAGGCGGCCAGGGCGGGATAAAAGGCTGCGCTCAGCCCCAGCTGTTGCAGCTCCTCCAGCGGCGGTGACGGCTTGATGGCCACGACCGTGGCCATCAGCGGGCCTTCGATCTCCTGGCGCACGATTTTCACTTCCTCCAGGGACTGCGGCGCCTCAAAGTAGACCACATCCACGCCCGCCCGCTTGAAGGCTTTCATCCGGGTCAACGCCTCCTCCAAGCCGCCGCCCACAGCGGTGCGGGCATCGCACCGGGCGATGATCACGAAGTCGGGGTCCAGTTCCCGCTTGGCCTCGACCGCCGCCCGGTACTTTCCGACCGCCTCCTCGAGCGGAATGATTTCCTTACCTTTGACAAAGCCACAGCGCTTGGGGAAGGGCTGGTCCTCGATGTGAATGCCGGCCACTCCAGCCTGGATAAAGGACTGGACGGTCCGGCGCACGTTGACCGCATTGCCAAAGCCCTGGTCGGAGTCCGAGATGAGCGGCAGGGAGATGGCGTTGGCCATCCGCCCGGCGTTCTGGACCATTTCGGTCATCGTGATCAGCCCCGCGTCGGGCAGGCCCAGGACATGGGCTGTGGTCAGGGCGCCCGACATATAGGCGCACTCAAAGCCACACGCCTCGACCATCTTGGCGTGTAGCGCACACCCCCCTCCGGCGATCACAAAAATCTGCTCTTGCTGAAACAGCTCTTGCAGGCGGCTTGTCTTTTTCATACGCCCCTCCTTTGTTTTGGTGTCTACTCCCACCACAAGGAAAAAGAAACCGGTTTTGCGAAGATTGACAAAACAGGATTGTCCGATTATGGGCG
>JAGWBB010000051.1:47706-58022 GCA_021296095.1 Desulfurellaceae bacterium
CACAAGCATGGACTGGGCGTGCTGGGATTCTGGACCGAGGAGTTTGGCGCCAGCCTCCAGGTCACCTACATGTGGATGTATGAAACCTTTGACGAGAGACAGCAGAAACTGGCGGCGTTTGCCTCAGACCCGGCCTGGCAGCGGCAAGTGGCGGAAGAGACGGAGCGGGAAGGCGCCATTGTCGCCCAAGTCCACAACACGATGCTGTTATCGACCCCTTACTCGCCTGACCCCCAGATCAAGACCAAGGTCCAGGAGTGGCGCATTTACGACGCAGTGCCAGGCCGCCTGCCCGACCTCCACAACCGCTTCGCCAACCATACCCTGGGTCTGTTTGAGAAGCACGGCATACAGAATATCGGCTACTGGACCGAGGTCGTTGGCACCAGCAATCGGCTGGTCTACATGCTCGGTTACCCCAGCCTGGGCGACCGGGAACAGAGCTGGAAGGCATTCATGAAGGATCCTGACTGGCAGCGGGCACGGGCCGCGTCGGAGGAAAACGGCCCGTTGGTGGCGAAGGTCTCCAACAAAATCCTGCGGCCGACTGCCTACTCGTTCAGCAGCTGAGGTCTCGGGCGGGCGGGTGTCGGTGCGCCGGGCTTGGCGACGCCTACTTGCCGCGCTGCATCAGCCGGCTGAAGCTGAACAGCTCCAGCGACAGGTCGTGGTTATAGCGCGACCTGCTCACGCTTGAGACGGTAGTGCGCTCGGTCCGGTGATCGATCCACGAGCGGCCGAGCAGAATCGGCACCTCGACATTGGGGTTGTCCTGGGCGTAGCGCGGGTGGCCGTAGCTGTACAGCAGGGTTCGCCAGTGCTCGCCCTCGGTGTCAAACATGAACGCGTACAGCGGGGCCGAGGTCTGCTGGTCCACGTACAGCACCCGGCGGCTGTAGGGATGCTGGGGACTGCGCGGCAGGGTTTCCAGCACATACACCTGGCGCAGCTCCCAGGGGTCGGTCGGATAGCCCCCACCGCTTCCCCCGAAGCGCGCCGTCCGACCCCGTACAAAGCCTGGCACCAGGGCCAGCTGGCGGGTCACCAGGCGCCAGTCGAAGGTCGGGATCTGTTCGCCGACCACATCCTCGGCAATCATGGTAAAGCCCAGGGCCGAGGCTTCGGGGTTGTGGCCGACGGCTCTGAACTGGCCGCTGTTGGGCGCGGTCATCCACTGGCCGATGGGACGCCGGTCGGTCTGGTAGCGATGGCGCAAAAAGCCCATGCCGCGGCCGGCCGGGGCCGAGGTCTGGTCAAAAGGAAAGCTGAGCAGCTGCACATACTCTTTGGCCACAATCCCGCCGTTTTGCCAGTCCGCGACGTTATACTCCTGCCTGGCCCGGTACATGCCGAAGGCTTGGGCCGAGTGGCTGGAAAAGGTGTACTGGGTCTGGCTCTGGCTGTCGCGCGACACCGTTTCGGTCCACTGCTCAATACGGTCGGCGCTATCTCGGTAGCGGATGTTCCAGGCAGCTTTGAGCCCGGCCTGGGGGTCGGTCTCACTCAGCGCGGCAAAGGGCAGCCCGGCCCGATAGGCTGCAAGCTCGGCACCGTCGTCCCCGAGTCGGACCTGATCGCCAGCGCCCAGGGTAGCCACGATATAGGCGGCGCTGGGCGGCAGGTCGGTCGTCTCCTGGACCACGATGGAGAAATCGCCGTTGCCAAGATGGCGCAGGAGTTGGGGCGGGAGCAGACCCTGGGCCGCCTGCCAGTTGTCGGCCGAGATGCGCAGCCCCGGAGTGATTGTCCCGGTCAGCGGGGTGCCGCGCCGGTAGGGGTAAAAGCCGTCCAGCACCCGACCCCGAAAAGCCACATCGCCGTGTCCGCTGCCGTGCCTGTCGGCCAGACCGCGGGCGATCAACAGCTCACGCTCGATCTGCTGCTGGGACAGGCCGAATTCGGTGCGCAGACGCTCGCGCGTGGCCGGGGCCAGGCGATTATAACGCGTGAGGCTCTCCTCGTACTCGACGACCGCCTCGGGGTGGCGACCCTGTTTGAGATGGGTCTGGGCGGTGTTGTAGGTGTTGAACGCCAGCAGAAAATCGTTCATGCCCAGCACGCCGGCCCGCGGTTGGGTGGGCGACGGCGCACTGCACGCCCACAGCGCGGCGGCGCTCAGCACGGCCAGGGTGCGGAAAAGACTGGTAGAGCGCATAGCAGCCTCCCTGCGTGTGGCTCTATCCCCGTCTCGGCGCGGCTGTCAAGCGCTACGTGGCATCCTTGGGGCTGAAACCCGGAACGCTGGCCCGACCCGGTTTAGTCGGCGTCAAGCTTCTCGGCCAGCCAGACCTTGCTCAGCGACTGGTAGGGGACATCCCGCTTGTTGGCCGCAACCTTATCGGAGCCTACGCTAAAGAAGAAGCCGATAAGTGGAGCGCCGAATACAACGAAGCCATGTCAGGGGTTCCGACGGAGAGTGATAACTGATGCCGACCCTCCACTGGCTGACCCGGGACGAAACCCTCCGCCCCGCCTCTCGCGCGTCGTATCGGCTGTTGGGCGAAGCGTCTGCCTTAACGGTTGGGCACTCGAAAGTCGCCGGACAGTTGTGCTTCACCGTTCCGCGTCGTATGTTCTTGCCATGATTCGGTCGTGGCGTAACGCCACCAGTCGCAAAGTCTGGGAAGGCGCACGGCCAAACCGGTTTCGCAGCCTGGATTTCGATATGGCGATCGATCTGCTGCTGGCGCTGCATGCTGCCGGAACGCTTCAAGACCTGAGTCCCCTCAAGAGTGTCGGGTTACACAAGCTTAAAGGCGAACGCAAAGGACAATGGGCTATGACTATGAACGGTCCCTGGCGGATCTGCTTCGAGTTCCGTAAGGGGGACGCCTTCAGTGTCGAGCTTGTTGATTATCACAGAGGATAGAACAATGCCCCCTGTTTCACACCCAGGCAGACTGCTGAAGCGTGAGCTTGAGGCACGCAGCCTGAGCGCCAATCGGTTGGCGCTCGCTCTCGGCGTGCCCTCCGGCCGCATCACTGACATCTTGAACGGTCGCCGGTCGATAACCGCCGAGACCGCGGTCCGGCTTGGCCGCTATTTTGGTAACCGGCCTCATTTCTGGCTCGAACTCCAGAGCCAATACGACATTGCCTTGGTCGAACGAGACCGTGGAGCAGAAATAGCCAAGCAGGTGCGACCCGCCAGCGCTTGAGCCCATCAGAGGACTCGGAGGCGAAGGACCGCCAGGCCGGGAGATTCTGCATTGAGGCTGCCGCCTGTTCCCTCTCCCCTTGGGGGAGAGGGCTAGGGAGAGGGGTAATTTCCAGATAAGCCCCGTAGCCAGTAATCTACGATGAATCTTTTTCCCATTTTTCAGTACGGCCTTGTCGGCACGTTTGTCGTGTTACTGGGGACTTTCCTGTTGGTCATGCTCTCCGAAAGTGTAGAAGGCTATGCTTCTCCGCTTTTCGGCCTGGACGCGAAAAACGACACGCTGACATTTCTCGGCATCGGCCTGGGCGGCGTGCTGCTCGCCCTGCAAGCCCTGATGTCCTACAGACGCGCCAAGGCGCTGGAGGACACCGCGAACACGCAAGCCGCCGCTGCCAAGGCCCAAGCGGACGCTACAAGAGAGCAGGCCAAAGCCAACCACAACACCGAGCAGGGGCAACGGCAGGAACGCCTGAAAAACGCCATTGAGCATCTTGGGCACGCATCGGACTCGGTGCGCTTGGGCGGAGCCTACGAACTGTTCCATCTGGCAGACGATACGGAAGAGTTACAGCAGCGGCAGCCGATGCTAGACATTCTTTGTGTCCACCTCCGTCAGACGACGGGCAAAGACGAGTATCGGAAAAAGCATCCGTCGAAACCTTCCGAAGAAATTCAGAGTCTGCTGACCTTCCTGTTCGTGCAGGAGCACGAAGTCTTCAAAGGACTCCGTATTAACTTGCAGGGAAGCCATCTGAATGGGGCTGATCTCACTCAAGCTCGTTTAGAAAAAGCTGACCTGACCGGAGCCTATCTACGGGGAGCTAATTTCAGTTGGGCTTGGATGCAAGAAGCTGTTCTCGCCAAGGCGCACCTTCAGAGCCCTGACTTCCGCGAAGCACGACTTCAGCTAGCACGTCTCGACTGGACAAAAATGCAAGGGACTAACCTGCACGGGACCTGGATGCAAGGTGCCTCCCTGGTCCAGGCAGAATTACAGGGAGCTTATTTGAGCGGAGCAAGGTTACAATTAGCCAATCTTGGGTCCGCACGGTTGCAAGCAGCGTCCCTAGACCAAGTGCAGTTCCAAGAGGCCAGTCTTGATGGGGCGACGTGGAGTGCCACGGACAGCAATGCTTCTTCATTTGAAGATCGTATGAGGAGGGGAATATGGCGCGTCAACCTATACCGCCGCCTACAGGACGACCCGTATCAGCGCGACCCATATGAGGCTATTTTTGCAGGTGGATTGAAGCAGGAAGACCTGGATTCCCTTGTCGAGGGTCTCCCTGATGAAAGAGTAAAGGAGTTCCGAGGGAAGTTGAAACCACACGTGGGTAAACCAGCGAGTCACGAACTACCGGGCGGGTTTACCGGAGCCTACACCGCCCAAGAAGCCGAACAATGGATAGCCGAATACGACGAAGCCATGTCAGAGGCCGGGAGTGTTGCGCCTTAGCCCCCCTGAGAAGGGGGGTTGGGGGGTTCGTAGCTTGGCAGGCAAACCCCCTCAATCCCCCTTCTCAGGGGGAAGGTAAGAGAGAGAGTAACTGATGCCGACCCTGCACTGGCTGACCCGAGACGAAGACCTCCGTACCGCCTCCCGCGTGCCGTATCGGTTGCTGGAAGAAGCACCCGCCCTGTCGGCGGGGGAGCCGGACACGGGTAACCTGCTGATTCAGGGCGACAACCTGGAAGCGCTCAAGGCGCTGCTGCCGTTCTACGCCGGGCGGGTGAAGTGCATCTATATCGACCCGCCGTACAACACGCGCTCTGCCTTCGAGCATTACGACGACAGTCTTGAGCACACGCAATGGCTGGCGATGATATGGCCGCGTCTGGAACTCCTGCGTGACTTGCTGGCCGCCCATGTGTGGTTCAGCGAGACCGGGCGGCCGTGGAACGGAAACGGGGATTCGCCTTTCCTGGGTCTGTACGACGGCCACGCTTATGCGCTGCTGTACAACGGCATTCTGGGCGACAAGCACCCGAATGGCGGCAACGTGCTGACGCGGGCCACACTTGCTGCGATTCGAGAGGAGATTGAGCGAGAGCACGTGCGTTTCGACGGTCCACTGACGGTCTATGGCGAACAGTCGCGGCTGGCCTCCGCAACTTTGGAGCGGACCGGCATCACCTTCAAGCAGATGCCGTATGAGGTGAAGGCACGGACGTAAGGAGATGAGGTGCAGCTTGTTTGTCCCCCTCACCCTAGCCCTCTCCCTCCAGGGGCGAGGGAACAAGAGCGGAAGATATTGCTCCGGAAGCGATGGAGGTCGGCTCTCGCCGGAATAACAATCCCCTCCTTGGACGTGTGATGCATATTCCCAGGAACCTACGCTCGCCTGCCGGGCGCTGAGCGTCGGACCGGGAAGAACCCACCCCCCTGTCCGAGGAGGGGAGGGGGGCGGGTCCCCTCCTCGGAGGGGTGGCCGAAGGCCGGGGTGGGTGCCTTCTCGGCCGGTGGATAACGCAATACGCATCACACGTCTTGGAGGGGTGGCCCGAAGGGCCGGGGCGGGTCCCGCCGACTCTAACGCGCTCCGGCCCTGAGGCTGCAACCCACCCCGCTGCTCCGCATCACACGTCCCAGGAGGGGATAAGACTGAGGGAAGAAGACGTGTCATGCAACTGAAGCAATATCAGGCCGATGCGCTGGCTGTTCTGCGTCGCTTCTTTGAAGAAGCCCGCATGGTCGGGCCGAAGAACGCCTATGAAACCATCACTAAAGAATCCGACTATGCGGACCGGCTCGGACGTTGGAAATGGACGAGGATGAATTTACGATCCGGGAGACCGCACGCAGCTTTGAGATCGACATTGACGGCAGGCACGTCACTCATCAGTTCGCCGGCGAGGAAGAACAACTCACGCTGAATATAGACGTGGCAGGCTGGATGCCTGAAGCCCTGGTCGTGTGGCTCGACCGGCAGGTACGTCAGCTCGACATCGGGCAGGGTGAATTGGTCAAGTGGCTTTCCGACCTTGTCAACCACCTGATGATCGGACGGGGTCTTCATATTGCCGCACTCATGCGCTGCAAGTTTATCCTGGCGCGAAAGATACGAGACAAGATCAGGGCCATTCGCCGGCAAGAACGGAAGAGCGCTTACCAAAGACAAGTTCTACCCCGACTTTGTGGCGCTGCTGCATGATGGACGGCTGCTCGTTGTCGAATATAAAGGCGCGCATATCGCGGACGGAGCGGATACTGCGGAGAAGCGGACGATTGGCGAGCTGTGGGAACGCAAAAGCAACGGCACGGGCCTGTTCAGCCTTGTCGAGAAAAACGTCAACGGGAAGAATGCGCGTCAGCAGTTGATGGAGCGAATCGGAGCCGCTTGAGACAACACCACTCCGCTTAACAAGACTGCTATGGATGCAGGACGGTCTTGCGCTGGCTGACGGCTTCGATCTTGTCCCGTGAGTACAGGACGGGGAAGTATTTTCCCGCCTGCCACAATGGAACGAGGTCTCGGTAGTGCGGGTCGTCCGGGTTGCCGGACTGTCCGGGCGCGTTCACGCCCAGCGAGCGATCCCAGTCCGACAGGTCGGCAATAATCCGAAAGGACGCCCCGGTCTCCTGGGCTGCACTGTTGTCGGTGTTGTTGAGGGTGAAGTTATCCCCGCCCCGGGCGATGGGACCGACCTCAAGGCGTTCGGCATAGGCGGGGTTGACGGCCTTGCCGAGCGGGTGGGGCATCAGGATGTGATGGTACTCGGCCTGACCGTAGGTCCAGGCCTGCGGCTCGGGACCGAAACGCTCGGTCAGGCTCTGCACGGCCTGTTCCAGGCTGGTCAGGACAAACTGGTCGCGGCCCGCAGTCGGATCGTCGCCATAGCGCTCGTCCGGGGCGAGCAGACTGTTGAGCACGGGCTGGAGGGCGATATCGGGAAAGTGCTCGTGCAGGGCCGGGGGGACGGAGCGGTCAAGAAAATTCTTCCACAGGCGCTCCTGCCAGGCTGCATAAATACCGGCGGCGACCGAGTCTTTGGCCAGGACAGAGTCCCAGCCGCGCAGGGTTTCAAGCGCCTGCTGAACCGGCGGCTGGTCGGAGTGCAGGCCGCTGAGCAGGGGCACGAGGGTGCGGGCCGGAATGGACAGCTCGTCGTTCTGTAGCCGCATCATGTCCATGGTGGTGAACTGCCGGCCGCTGGCCAGGACTTCCTGGGCGCGGGCAAAGCGGTAGGGCTCGATCCAGAAATAGCTGATCGGGTAGGGGTAGTCGGCCGGCAGGTTTTCCTGGTTGGCGGTAGCCCAGAAGCCCTGGGGCGGATTGAAGACGTGGGGCAGCTGTTCGATCGGCAGATAGCCGTCCCACTCGAAGCGACCGTCGCCCGGCACCGGCAGCAGGCCGCTCCAGTTCGGCCGCAGGGGAACGATGCCGACAGCCTGCCAGCCGATGTTGCCTTCCAGGTCGGCCCAGACCATGTTCTCCGAGGGTGCCCGGGAGTAGGAACACGCCTCGCGGAACTCCTCCCAGTTTTTGGCCTGGTCCATGCGCAGGCTGGACAGATATGGCGCCCCGCCGATTTCCCGCCAGGCGGCCCGCAGGGCATAGGCGCGTCGGGTGTCCGGGTCGGTCTTCAGGACCGGGCCGTGACGGGTGTAGCGCAACTCGACCCTGACCGGTTCCTGGCCTTTGACCGGTATCGTCTCCGTGTAGACGCGCATGTTTTGCCACTCGCCCAGGTAGCGGTACTGGTTCGGGTTGTCGGGATTGGTCTCGTACACGTACAAGTCTTCGGTGTCGGTCGGAAAGATGGTCAGCCCCCAGGCGCCGTATTCGTTGTGACCGATCGACACGCCGGGCAGGTGCGGCTCACCGCCGCCAATCACGTTCCAGCCCGGCGCGACCAGGTGGACCCAGTAGCGGAGTGACGGGGCGGTGATGGCGCGGTGCGGGTCGTTGACCATGAACGGCTGACGACTCAGGGTATGGGAGCCGGCCACCACCCAGTTGTTGCTGCCCTCACTGTCGGTCTGGGCCGGCTGCTCGGTGGGCGCGGCCGGCTCGCCCTGATCGGCGGGCGTGGCCCGGGCGGCCGGGTCAACAATATCCTCGGGCGCGAACTCCACCCGCTGTCGGGCGGCGGTGTAGTATTTGTCAACATCGGCCGGTATGGCGGCCAGATCCAGGCCCTCGGCAACGCTCAGGTCGGGCCTGCCAGGGTGCAGGTTCAACAGCTCACGCGCTGTGTCCGGTCCGAGGTCGGGCAGCACCCTGGCCAGACGCAGTTCGATCTGGAGATTCAGAAAAATCCCGCCCAAGCGAGACACCACGATGTCCGGGGTCCAGGCTTGGGGCTGGATGCCGAGCAGCTGGAACTCGACCGGCAGGAGTTCGGGCTGCTGCCGGGTCTGGGCGATATAGGCGTTAATGCCGTTGACGAAAGCGGTGATGATCTGCTCGCCCTGGGGATGGTAGTGGTACATATCAAGGCGCAGGTCGCCCCGGGGGCGCAGCAGACGCGCGCCAATATCACGGTCGAGCGCCTTGGGGCCCTGAATCTCGGCCAGGGTGCCGGTGACCCGACGGCGCCAGATTTCGAGCTGAAACAAACGGTCGCGGGCCGCGTTATAGCCCTGGGCAAAGAACAGGTCGTCCTGGTTGCGGGCGTAGATGTGGGAGATGCCCCAGCGGTCGGTCAGAATTTCGACCGCTTCGTTGAGGCCGGCCACCTGCACACGAGTCGCTTGCTCCTCGGCTCGGAGGGTGGAGAGCGGGAGGCTGAGAATGACGGCAAGGAGGCTCATGACAATGACGTGGACACCACCAGATTTCATTTTCTCTGCTCGCGTAGAAACACCAGGATGAGGATGTGGTCCGCTGCGGAGCTTAGCCAATTGCTTGGGGGGTGTCTACGTCAACGATCCGAAGCGTCATGTCTGGGTGGCTCGACGCCTCATCCTGACGGCGGATCTGCCAGCGCGTTTTTGTGAGTCGGGACAGAAAATATGCGTCATGGCTGACCAGCAGCAGACCGCACGGACAGTCGTGTAAGGCCGTCTCAAGGCATTCGATTGAGGGGACATCGAGGTGATTGGTTGGTTCATCCATGACGATGAGATGCGGGGTGTGTAGCATTCCCAAGGCGAGAAGGAGCTTACGTACCTCGCCAGGACTGGGCTGCCCGGTTTCCAGCAGACGCTGGGGCCGTGAGCCCAGGCGACTGATCATTGTCATGAGCTGACCTCGTTGATCTTTTGCCAAGCTCCGCGTCTGGCCGACGATGTCTTTGGCCTGTTGGCGTGGAATTTCCTGGGGGATGTAGGTGACTCGTTCCGGGGGCAGTTCGACGCTTTTTATGAGCCTGGCAATCAAGGTGCTCTTGCCGCTCCCGTTGGCTCCGGTGAGGGCGATGCGATCGTCGGGACGCATGTACAGGCTCGGGACGTGCAGCCACCGATCAGGCCCGAGGGGAAGACGACAGGCCCGAAGGCTGAACAGCGTCGCGCGCTTGGACTGCGTGCCTTGCATCAAGATACCGAGAGCAGAGGTCTTTGTGACCCCTATCGCCTCCTGTTTGTGACGCACCCGGTCCAGGCGTGCATCGAGCTGACGGAGGAGTTTTCCACCGACTCCGTCTTTGCCGGTCGCCCGGGCCAGATTTTTTTGACCGCGCGCGTCATGATCTTTTTTTGCCAGACCGCGTTTGGAGCGTTTGTGGTGCGCCTGGGCCGCATCCGCTCGACGACGGTGCGCTTCTCGTTCTACGCGTTGCCGTTCACGTTTGGCGTGAGCGTACTGCTTGTCTGCTCGCCGTGCCTCGGCCTCGGCCTGTCGAGATCCCTGGCTGAAACCGCCGGGTCGCAGCACCACCTGGGGCGGGTCGATGAACACACACTGCTGGCAAAGCGTATCGAGCAGGGCACGGTCGTGGCTCACCAACAAACCGACGCCCTGAAAAGACTGCAAGGCGGTGATGAGCAAGTCCCGGGCTGCCGCATCAAGGTGGTTGGTCGGTTCGTCAATGGCTAAAATCTGCGGGCGTCGCCACAGGGCCACACCGATTTGGGCGCGTTTGCGTTCTCCGTGACTCAAGGTGTGCCAGCGGCCTCGCCAGGTTTCCGCCACATCTAGAGTGGTTCACGATAGGTTGTAGCCATTGGAGCGGTCGTGTGATAGCAGCCGAGGGCGGAGGACCACAGGATGCC
>JAGWBB010000052.1:0-20935 GCA_021296095.1 Desulfurellaceae bacterium
GTGCCCATCGTTTACGGCGTGGACTACCAGGGTATCTAATCCTGTTTGCTCCCCACGCTTTCGTGCCTCAGCGTCAGTTATCGTCCAGAGAGTCGCCTTCGCCACCGGTATTCCTCCTGATATCTACGCATTTCACCGCTACACCAGGAATTCCACTCTCCCATCCGATACTCAAGCCTCCCAGTTTCTAGCGCACTTCCAAGGCTGAGCCCTGGGCTTTCACGCCAGACTTAAGAGACCGCCTACGCACCCTTTACGCCCAGTGATTCCGAGCAACGCTTGCACCCTCCGTCTTACCGCGGCTGCTGGCACGGAGTTGGCCGGTGCTTCCTTTGGAGGTACCGTCACTTCCCATGGGTATTCGCCATAGGAGCGTTCTTTCCTCCTGACAGGGCTTTACGACCCGAAAGCCTTCATCACCCACGCGGCGTCGCTGGATCAGGGTTTCCCCCCCTCCCGTAGGAGTCAGGGCCGTGTCTCAGTCCCTGTGTGGCTGGTTATCCTCTCAGACCAGCTACCCGTCTTCGCCTTGGTAGGCTTTTACCCCACCAACAAGCTGATAGGACGCGGGCTCCTCCTCGAACGAGCGCTTCCCGAAGAAAGCTCCCTTTGACCCCTGAAGTTGCCTTCTGTGGTCTTATCCGGTATTAGCCCGGGTTTCCCCGGGTTATCCCCGTCTCAAGGGCAGATTACCCACGTGTTACTCACCCGTTCGCCGCTGTACTCAAGGGCAGAAACCCTCTTTCTCGCTCGACTTGCATGTGTTAAGCACGCCGCCAGCGTTCGCTCTGAGCCAGGATCAAACTCTCCACTTAAGTTGGGGGTCAGGGAGGGCGTACCTTACCCTGACGAGAGGTTTGACTGTGTTCTCTACACTGGCATCTCCTCCCACATTCGTGGGAAGAGGATATCTTACTGTTTAGCTTTCAAAGAGCCTACTACTCTAGGCAGGTGCTCTTGTATAGGGATTTTCGTTCCCTGTGTCAAGAGCGCTTCCCAGAGGTCTGCTTGGGCAGCACCACATAGAGGCATGTATGCACCCCTTCCGCCAAGGACTCTAGCCCCCTTACACGAAGAAGTCAACCGTGAGTCCTGGTTCATCTTCAGGATCCCGCCACCCTCATCAGCTACTTCTGCAATGCTTTCGGGCGGCCACAAACTGGCATAGGGTTCGCAGGGAAAAGAGAGACGCCAAGCTGAGATCTTCTTCGGCCACGGCAATGCCAAAATCCCGCTCAACCGCAGCAATTAGCGTGGCGGCAGATAAGGAGTCGAGTTCTAAGCCGCCACGAAACAGCGGGGTATCAAGGGAGAAACCCTGCTGGCCGCTAATTTCGGCCAGCAGAGAGCGGAGATGCTGTTCAATCGTCTCGCTCGTCTTCATGCCAGCCGCACCGACGCCCAGACTGGATAGTCCGGGATCTGGGCAAGGTCGTGACGAAACGAAACGATTCCGTCTTTGAGGGGATTCGGTCGAAATCCATGCGTCACAAACAGTAGAGACATCGGACGATTATAGGCGGTCTGTTGATATCTCGCCCAGAGTTGCTCTTGCCCCTGCTGTTTGGTGACGGTCATACTATACACCAAAAGCGTCTCTCCCACTCCCCGACCCATCACCCGACACGAGACAAGAAGGGTTTCGATCTCCCACTGATCGGATTCTTGTCCAAGGATCAGCACCCCGACGAGTCCTTGGTCTCCAAAACGGTCCGACAGCTGAGCAACGGTCACCCGATAGGCTCCAGCGTCAATCAGACCATTGAGTGTTTGCCGGCTGTAGGTGGACATCGACGCGTTCAAGCGATGGGTGCGTGCCAACAGCTCGCCAATACGCCCAACGTCCTGCCTGCGGGCAGGACGCAACACAATCTGAATCTGGCACGATTGCAAGAAGTCGAGTCGGCTCCCAGTCCAAGTCTTTTGTGCCGTCTGTCGTTGCAGCTCAGCCTGGTACAGGCGGCGGCGGCTCCGGGATTCTGTAGTTGATTCTTGTACTCTAAAGCCTGGCAGACTAGGCAGCTCAACGGCTTGCCGAGCATCGAAGACCGCTACTGCAGGGAAGCTGTGGGTCACCAAAGCGCGTTGATAGGCCGAGTCATCGATAAAGGCGAGGTGTTCAAGCTGAAGGTTCAGCGTTGCGGCAACCGTCGCAATTTTCTCGGCTTTATCACGCAGCAGATCGATTTGCGGGGCCAGGAAATAGTCCTCAAGACCGAGTGTCCGTAAGGCTGACAGCGCCAGAGCATGGTCGCCCTGACTGGCAATACTGTGGAGAATGCCGCGCCGATCAAGCGCCTCAATTATCGTCCGCACTCCAGGACGGAGGACAGGCACGTCCCCCTCGAGCAGCACTCCAGACCAGAGGGTCTGATCAAGATCCCAGACCACGCATTTGATCTGGTGGGGAGAGGCCTGTGGCAATTCAGCTGGAGGTCTCATCGTCCGTGTCAAAGCGATATTCCATCGTCAGGTGCTTGGGACGAAATTCAAGAGCGGCGTACAACGCCCGCATGGCCAGATTCTTCATATGGACCTTACCCGAAATCCACTCCGCCCCCTGCTGACGACAATAGTCAACGCAGAAGCGCATGAGGCGATAGCCGGTCTCTCCGCCACGCCACTCTGGATGGAAGGCGAAGCTACGAAAGTTGGCGTACTTTTTTCCGGTCAGAAACTGCGTATTCAGCGTCACCCACAGCCAGCCAACCACCTGGCCATCCACCTCGGCCACAAACATACCCTGGGGAGACTGCAAGGCTTTGCGGAGTTTTTTCTCCTGTGTCACGGGCGAGGTGACCGGGTCTTCGGGAAACGAGAGCCGAGCGATGGCAATCTCAAACTCGACCAGGGCCGGCAGATCTTCTTCCCGGGCGACTCGAATGTGCATTATCCATCCTGGCGCGCTGGTTCCTCAGCGACAATCCGACCACTGTAGCGAAAACGCGTGTATTCACACCTTGGGCAGCCCCTCGCCTGCAAATCCTCTACCGTTTGGAACTCGTGTCCGCGTCCCACCAACAGCTCGGTGCGGCACCGTCCGCAGCAATAGCGCCGAACCCGCGGCGTACGCCCGCCAGTATACAGCCCCTGGCCATCCCAGGAGCTGGGATAGAACGGACGCGTTTGACGTGATGTACAGACGTGGAGGAGTTGGCTCGTACCGGCTAGGATTGAGGCGCCCCGGTAATCGTTGAAGCCCGGGATGACTTCCTGCACGACAAGGCCCATCGTGACCACACGGCGGAGTACCTCGAGGAAAGCGTCGGGCGGCTGCATGCCAAAAGAGACAAATCCCTGCTGACCGGGTCCGGTCTTCACGGCACTGATCGCGCGCGAGACAAACAGAGCCAGTCCGTCCGGCGTATACGGCGGATCTGTTTCAAACGTATCGTAATGACCGAGCAGCGGTTCGGGGAGCAGTTGTCGAAGATCGTGCTCAAGGCACTCAATCGCCACATCCTCAGCACGAGCGATATCCTGAATAGAGCGGAGAAACCGCGGATCCTTCTCCACCACCGTCAGTTGCCGACACAAGTGTCGGTGTCCCAGCGTTTTTCCCAACAGGGCAACCGCCACGGAAATCGCGTCGTCATCGCCCAGGAAAATAACCCGTTTTCCTTCCAGCGCTCCAGCGTGATACATATATAGCGCACGGCGCACGGCCGTTTGCGGAGTGCACGGAGTCTGGTCCAAGGTCACATCCGCCTGGGGGAGTTCGGAGCCGTACAGCTCAAGACGGCGCACCAGGGAGGCCAACTCCTCGCCAATCACAATCCCGTGGCCGCGACACGTTGGGCAGCCTGCGTCGTGACGCGTGCGTACCCGCAGCGTCTGCTCAACAAAGTCTCTGCCGTGCGGGGTGAGGACGAGGCCCGCCTGTCGGTCCACGATGTGCGCGCGCTCGAGTTCTCGCCGTATCGCGGCAAGCACCGGCAGGGGAAGACGGGTCTGCCGCGACAGATCCCTCAAGGCGATTCGTTGGGCGCGATAGATCGTCCTCAGGACCAGCGCCACACCGGCCGCACCCTCACGTAAGGCGGTCGCTCGGGCGATATCTTCAAGCAGGTCACTCACGCCACAAATCCTTGGAAAGCCGGACTGTTCGCGTTATGTTGGCAACCGGATTCTACAGCTAGCCCAGAGGCGACACAAGTCTTGCGATTGCCGGATGTTTCTTACCGTGCGCCAAAAACTCTACGACTATGTGGCCGCGCGACCCGGAGGGGTCAGCTCGGCCGAACTCTTGAACCTGCTCTTCACACCCGGAGCGGGCTCGGGCCTCAGGCCCAACCGGAGGCTCGAGTTCGATACCCGTCTTCTGCATACGGCGATCGGTGCCGACCCGCATTTTGTGTATGACGCGGCGAGTGATCTTTGGCACGCCACCATCCATGGCACTCTCCAGCGGTCGATTGCCGATACCGAGTTTGTCGTCCTCGATCTCGAAACGACCGGCTTCAAACCAGGCCCGGCAGCCATCACCGAAATGGCTGCGGTTCGGATCACGCACGGACGGCTGACGGACGAGTTCCACGCCTTGGTCAATCCCGGCCGACGGGTTCCGCCAGCTGTGACCCGGCTGACCGGCATCACCGACCAGATGCTGCATGATCAGCCGCGTATCGACACGGTCTTTCCGAACTTCCAGACCTTTATCGGCTCGGCCCCACTCATCGCTCATCACGCCGATTTCGATCTGGCTTTCCTCAATTATGACGCCCAGCGCCTCATGTCCGGCCCGCTGCTCAACCCCGTTCTGTGCACCCGGCGTTTGGCCAAGCGTCTCTTGCCCGGCCTCCGTTCCCGCACCCTCGATGCGCTGGCCTCCGAGTGTGGCGTGCCAGGTTCTGACCGCCACCGCGCCCTAGGCGACGCACGGATCACCGCAGAGGTGTTTCTGATCCTTCTGGAACAGCTGCCGACGCGTGGCATCACGACCCTCGGCCAGCTACTCGACTTTCAGCATATCGCCCGCGACGGGCGCCGCTTTGAATATCAGCTGCCACGTCCGGCGTTGACTCATATCCCGGACGGACCCGGCGTGTATCGCATGCTGAACCGCGAGGGCCAGCTGCTGTATATCGGGAAGGCAAAAAACCTCAAACGGCGGGTACGTTCGTACTTCACCAACTCCGCCGGCCACAGCGACAAAGTGCTCGACCTCGTGCGCCATGTCCACGACGTCAGCTACGAACAGACGGGCTCAGAGCTTGAGGCTGCGCTCCGCGAGGCAACGCTCATCCGCACCCTCAAGCCGCCCTATAACACCCGCTCAAAACACCTGCCCCGGGTTGCCTTCCTCAAACTGAGTGTGACCAATCCGTTTCCCCGTCTGTCCCTGGCCACCAAGCCGGCCAGCAACCGAGCCCTGTACATCGGCCCCTTTCGGAGCCGGGCGCTTGCCGAACAAGCCCAGGGACTGTTAGCCCGCCTGTTTGGTCTGCGTACCTGCCAGGGGAATTTGACCCCGGATCCGGACTTTTCTCCGTGCGTCAGCGGTCAGATCGGCGCCTGCAGCGCTCCGTGTCATGTGCGGGTATCACGTGCCGCGTATCAAGCACAGGTTGAGGCGTTTCAGCGGTTTCTCGAAGGCAACGATACTGGGCTGCGGGATTCCCTGCTGGCCAAACGCGACGCACTGGCCGCTCGCCTGCGCTTCGAAGGCGCGGCCCGTCTGCAAAAAGACCTCGAGCTGCTTGACCACGTCCTGCACATGCATCGCCGCTTCAACTGGATCATCACCCGCGCCCACGCTCTCCTGCTCCTGCCCAGCCACCAACCCGGAGCCGCCCAAGCCTATCTGGTGCTCAATGGGAGGCTCATCCATGGTAGCCTCGTCCGCTCAGATGACGATATCGTCATCTTTGCCCGTCTGACTCGGGAACGTTTCAGCCAGGACCGTGACCTGCCCTTACGACCGGAAGAAATCGACGCCAGTGTCATCCTTGCAGCCTGGCTCCGAAATCCCGACCGCTGGCAGGGGGCCGTGTTTTCGATTGATTCGCCGACCGCTCTGGACGGCCGTCTGGACGAAATTTGTCTCGCCTTGGGCGACCTCCAGCGCATCGATCCAGCCGTCTGAACAGATGGTCGGCAAGCCAGAGCCCGGACCGCTCTGGCACTTGTCGTCTCGGACCCGAGGTCGTATAGTCTCGGCCATGCCTGGCCTTTCAATGACAGAGAAACTGCGGGCTTTACTTCATCGCCCCCAGCCAAGCCTCGTCCTTGGAGCCCACGATGCGCTGTCGGCCAAGCTGGCCGAGGAAGCCGGGTTTGATGCGATCTGGGCGAGTGGTTTTGGCATTTCTGCGGTCAGCGCCCTGCCCGATGCCAATATCCTGACCATGAGTGAGACGCTCGACGCGGTCCGACGCATGAGCGCGGCGGTCAACATCCCCGTTATTGCCGACTGCGATAACGGCTTTGGCAACGCCATCAACGTCATCCGCACGGTCGCCGAATACGAGCGGGCGGGTATCGCCGGGCTATGCATTGAGGACAATATCTTTCCGAAACGGTGCAGCTTTTACGCCGGGGTTCGACGCGAGCTGGTTCCTGTTGATGAGCACGCCCGGAAGATCCAGGCCGCCAAGGCAGCGCAAGACGATCCCAATTTCGTGGTCATCGCCCGCACCGAGGCCCTGATTGCCGGCTGGGGCAAACACGAAGCGCTCAAGCGTGCCAGGGCTTACGCCGAAGCCGGGGCCGACGCCATTCTGGTCCACTCCAAGGCGGCAAGCTTCGAGGAACTCCAAGACTTCACGGCCGACTGGGACAACGCCTGCCCCCTGGTGTGTGTGCCAACAACCTACGCCGACACCACCGCAGATGAGCTGTCAGCAGCTGGATTCAGGCTGGTCATCTTTGCCAACCAAGTCCTGCGGGCGGCCGTCAGCGCGATGCGCCACGCCCTGGCCACCCTCAAGGCCGAGGAACGGCCGGCTGCGGTGGACGACCAGATTGCCAGTCTGTCCGACATCTACGAGTTGGTCGGCGTTCCCGCTCTGCAGGCCAATGAGCAAAAATTTCTCGTTCCGGGCGGGCACCAAGTCACGGCCATCATTATCGCCGCCGGCTTTGAAGAAAACCTGCTGCCGCTCATTGAAGATCGCCCCAAGGCAATGTTGGAAATCAAGGGCCAGACGATTCTTGAGCGCCAGATCAGCGCTCTGAACGAGTGTGGGGTGAAAGATATCGTCGTGGTGCGTGGCTACCAAAAGGAGCAGATCAATCTGCCCAACATCCGTTACTACGACAACGACGCGTTTCTCGATACCGGAGAGCTGGTCTCGCTGTTTGTGGCCGAAACGGAAATGACGGGACCGTTTCTGTTTCTGTACTCCGATATTATCTTCGACCCGACCATCGTCGAAAAACTGCTCAGGTCACAGGCCGATGTCAGCATTGTGGTTGATCGGGCGTGGAATGATCAGCCCCGCTCAGCCGAGGACCTCCAGGCCAATAAGCCGGACCTCGTCGTCACCCACCAACCGCCCCAGCCCGGCTACCGCTTTCTGCCGGCCACGGAAGGCACGACGCTGGCCCGTATTGGCCGCAACCTGTCGGCCCAAGACGCCGATGGAGAGTTTATTGGCCTGGCCATGTTCTCCGAGACGGGTGCTCGGCTCCTGCGTCAGACCTATCAGACGGCCCGCGAACGGTTTCCTAGCGGCCGCTTTCATGAGGCTGTCTCGATCCAACAGGCCGCTTTTACCGACATGTTGCAGGAACTCATCAGCCACGACCATCAGGTCGCGTGTGTGGATATCTATAAAGGCTGGCTGGAAATTGACACTTTTGAGGATTATCGTCGGGCGTGGGCGAAAATGAAATAATGGCCGAGAAGGATGACGGACGATGGGGCTTGCTCTCGAACAGATTGACCGCCTGGTGCAGGACGAATACGCGTTTTTTGTTCATGAAAAACAGGGCTGGAGTCTGACCCGTGGCCCCCAGGACCTGGAGCTGGTTGCCCATGCGCTACGGGTCATCCTGCACGCCCGCACCAGCCCGGATTTCCTGGCCGACTATCTGGCCCTGACCGGCTGCCAGGCGCAGGACGGAGGCTGGAGTCCGTTTTCGGCTGACTCAGACAGCACGGTGTGGGTCTCAGCCTTTTGCGGACTGATGTTGATCCGAGGCAATCGTTTTTTGCACCAGGATCGGATCAGTCAGGCCGTGTGCAGAGCGATTGACTATTTTCTCGACACCCAGCACGCCGACGGTCGGTGGGTCGATCCCAGCTGGGCCGACCTCGATACTACCAGCCATCCGGTCAGCTTCTTCAACGTGGTCATGGCTCTGGGCGAACCCTATCGGCGGTCCGAAGTCGTGCCAGCGTGGCAAAAGGGGGCCCGGTTCATTCTCGACAATCAAAGCCCGGACGGAGGCTGGTACGACGACGAGTTCCATCCCTCGGGCGTGGAGATCACCGCCCACCTGATTCAAGATGCCCTGATTGCCGACTTGGCCATGGACAGCCAACTCAGCGGTCTACGCGAGTCGTGCACCAAAGGAGCACAAAAGCTGTATGAGTGGCAGGCTGCCGACGGCTCCTGGGACGGCGAAAACGTCGATCACACCATGGACTGTACGCGGTCTCTCATGGTGGTGACCCGTTTGCTGGGGGATGCCCACGGACAGGAGACCATTGAACGCGGTCTAGCCTGGATTCTGACCAATAAGAATCCCAGCGGTTGGGGCGACTTCCCCGAGCTGGAGACCAACCTGGAGCGCACCTGCGACGGGATTGACACCCTGTTGAAATACAAAGCCTACCGCAGTCCAGACCACCAGGCGGTGGTTCGGCTGTGGGGCTACATCCCCTAGATCTCCGAGCGGCATCCGCCGCCGGCCTCCACGTTTGACGTTTCCGATTCATGCCTCCAGACTCTGCCGCCGAATGGCTCGAAGCCTGTCCCACCGCAGACCTGCCACCCGGAGCACGCAGGCTGGTCAAGGTGAAGAGCATAGAGATCGCCCTGTTCAACCTGAACGGTACGGTGTATGCCATCAACAATCGGTGTCCCCACCGCAGAGGGCCGCTTATCCGAGGCTTTGTCGACGACAGAGGCGGCATCAAATGCCCGATGCACGGCTGGCGATTCGCGTTACGCGACGGCACCAGCCCACGCCCGGCTCGGGCAACGGTATATCCGGTCAAAGCTGAAAACGGGAGCCTCTACCTGCGGTTCTCGCCTCCTGAGCAGGACACAGAGCGGGGACGGGAATAAAGTCTGGGATGTCCGAATTGTATTGAGAGAGCAGGCTCTTTCCAGGAGAAACCGCGCGTGCCGAGAAAAGCCTCATTCGAGAAGGAGGCCATTCCCCATTTTAACACCCTCATGCGTACCGCCCTGCGCCTGAGCGGTGACCGGGCACGCGCGGAAGACGCGGTTCAAGAAACCTATCTGCGCGCTTGGCGTTCGTTCCAGACCTATACACCGGACACAAACTGTCGGGCTTGGTTGTTTAAGATTCTCCTGAACGTCTTAAAGAAGACGGCCGGGAAAAAGCGGCGCGACCCTTTGCTTGGCGCCGAAGACATCGAAACATCCTCAAAAGTCGTCAGCCTGTTTCCCGCAAGCGGGGAAGAAAGGGGGGAGGGCCAGGATATTCTTGCTGCGGTCAACCAGTTGCCTCCCCAGTTTCGACAGGTGTTATGGCTCGTTGTGGTCGAAGGATTTGCCTATAAAGAAACCGCCCAGATGCTCGATATCCCGATAGGAACGGTGATGTCACGGCTTTACCGTGCCAGGCGTGATCTGCGTCGTCTCTTGGCCGAGCCCGGGCTGCCGCACGAAGAAGGGACCTCAGGCCATGGACTGTAAAGACGTACACAAACTCCTGAGCCCCTTTCTTGATAACGAACTCAGCGCCCGTGACACCTTTCCTGTGGCTGAGCACCTCGACGTCTGCCCGGAGTGTCAGCAAGAGCTGACCGCCATGCAGCAGCTCGACAAACATCTGAAGGAAGCCGGACACAGGCCGGTCGGCGGGACTGACGAGCTGCGCGCCTCGGTTATGGCGCTGTGTTCGCCGCAGACCTGGGACCGGCGCTGGCGTAGCCTTGGCGTGGCCGCCGCCGCCATACTCTTCCTGGTCATCGGCCAGCAGCTTTTCTCAGCTCCCTACGATCCAGAAGCCCGGGCGTTCAGCGGCGCGCTGACACACGAAATCTGGCTGAATGATAACAGCACTTTTTCCCTGCCCTGGCTTGACCCGGACAGCCTCGAGGAGGTACTTCGTCAAGAAGGCTTGACCGAGATTCCCAACCTCAGCCCGGTCGGCTTCCACCTTGTCCGCGCCCGGGTCAGCCGGCCGCTCAGACAAGTCTTTGTTCAACTCGTGTATCGACGGCGCAGCGAGGAGCTATCGATCTTTGTCTCGCGGCGTTGGAAACGGTCCTTATCGGGCATCAGTCACCGCGACGGGTTTACGATTGTCCCCCTCGGCATTCGTGCCGTCTTTCTGGTCAGCAAAGATCGTCCGCCCAATTTTCCGGACATTCATCAGCTGGCCGAGGAAGAAATCAACGCCCTGTCGACCTGAGCCGCCCGGGCAGGGGCCAGCCTCTCCGTTCCTGCCTGTCCCTCCCCTCTTACCCCCTCTTTCCCAGCTCCTGCATCACCACCTCGCACCCCGTCAGGTCCAGACTGATCCTGAGCTGCTCAACCCCTCCTCGCGCCGAGCACGGTCGTAAGCTTGTGAAGAAAAATCTGGACCTCGGCCGTATCCTTGAGCCGATAGCCAGCCGCCGTCACCCGTGGCTCTTCCGCCACCAGAACCCCAAGGCCGCGTCCAGCCACAGCGCCAAACGCGTCCTCATCCGTCACATCGTCGCCGAGGTACACCGGCAAGGCATCGCTCCCGGCCAAGCCCAGCGCTTCCAGCAGCCACACCACAGCCTTGCCCTTATGCCACTCACTGGCCGGCCGCAGCTCAAAGACCTTTTTGCCTAAGCCCTTGCGCAGATCTGGACAGCCTCGCAACACGGCATCAACGATCAGCTCCAGGCGTCCCGCGTGCTGGGGCCGCACCTCACGAAAGTGGACGGCAATGGCAAACTTTTTGCGCTCAACGCGCCCCCCATCGATCCCTGACAGCGCCTCCAGCAGCTCCTGCTCAGCCCGGTCCAGGCTGGCCACAAAACTGTGCCCGTGTTCGTATTGCAGGCCCCTCCCGGCAATATCGAAGCCATGGCTGCCGGCATAAATCAGCCCCTCAATCCCCACCAGATCTCGCACGTCGCTCCGGTCCCGACCGCTGACGATGGCAACCGGACAGCGGGCGGCAAGCGTCCGAAGCGTCCGGCGCATCGTCTCCGACAGCACCGCCAGCTCCGGCCGGGCAACAATGGGCGTCAAGGTTCCGTCATAATCCAGAAAAACGGCCGGTCGCTTCTCGCGCAGCCGGGGCAGCAGCTCTTCCCAGCGGTCTAAGGCCGACGCCAGCTCAGGCATGGGCAGCTTCCTCCAGCGCTTACCGATACCACCTTGCCCCATGTCTGCAAGCCGCGGGAGAGCAAGCACTCCTCGGCAAAAACCCCTTGCCTTAGCAAGCGTGTTTGCTAGTCTAAGGCCGCTTTGGGGCGGAGGGGGAGTCGTGTTAAGGGGGACGCATGTCGCAATACGTCGAGGGACCTGATGCCGAACAGGTCATCGAGCACCAATCCCAACTCATCGATTACTTCTATCAGGCCGGGAAGCCACGCCAGGAGTGGCGGATTGGGACGGAATACGAAATGGTCGGCGTCTCGCGCCGCAGTGGTCGCGCCGCCCGCTACTCGACAAACCGGGGTATTGAGCGTCTGCTGTTCCGCCTGGCCGACTCGCTGGGCTGGGAGCCGCAAGAGGAAGAGGGTCATGTGATCGCTCTGCGTGGCGAACGAGCCAATATCACCCTCGAGCCGGGGGCTCAGGTCGAACTGTCGGGTGAACAGTGCAAAACCATCCACTGCACCCGCGCCGAGCTGGATAAGCACTTCACCCATCTCCTGGCGGCCGGGGATGCCCTTGAACTCGACTTTTTGAATCTCGGCATGCAGCCGGTCAGCCCCCTCGACGATATCCAGTGGATTCCTAAAACACGCTATCACTTCATGGCCCCGTATATGGAGCAGGTCGGCAGGCTGGGCCACCGCATGATGAAACAAACGGCCTCGGTCCAGGTCAATTTCGATTTCAGCGATGAAACCGACGCCATGACCAAGTTCAAGGTCGGCATGGGCCTCGTTCCGATTCTGACCGCCATGTTTGCCAACTCGCCCTTCTCGGACGGCAAACTGAACGGTTATATGAGCATGCGCAGCCATGTGTGGACCGAAACCGACCCGCGGCGGTGTGGTCTGCTGCCGTTTGCCTTCTCCGACCAGGCCAGCTTCGAGGACTACACCGAGTATGCCCTGAACGTCCCGATGTATTTTATTGTTCGGCGGGGTCAATGGATCGACATGACCGGCATCCCGTTTCGGCACTATCTCGAGCAGGGCCACGACGGACACCGGGCCACCCTGGAGGATTGGAACCAGCACCTGACCACGCTCTTCCCCGAGGTTCGCATCAAGCGCTACCTCGAGCTGCGCTGTTTTGATAGCCAGCCGCATGAACTGATGCTGGCCGTCCCGGCCTTGTGCAAAGGCATTTTCTACGACAACGATCCGTTGTGGGCGGCCTGGGATCTGGTCAAAAAGTGGAGCTGGGAGGAACGGCTGGCGGCCTATAAAGCGGCCCACCGAGAAGCCCTCGGCGTGCGGGTCCAAGGCATCCGCCTGCACGACTATGCCAGGGAATTGGTCTCCATTGCCTGGCAAGGCTTGGAACGTCAGAACGAAGTCAATGAAGACGGAGAAAACGAGACGCTCTACCTCGAACGCCTGCGGGAAGAAATCGCCCGCGGCCAGTGCCCAGCCTATACCCTGGTCGAACAGTGGATGGGCGAGTGGAATTACGACGTGGGGCGGCTGATTGCGGGCACCGCCTACCGGCTGCCCGAAGACGCCTGAGCCCGGCGACCTCTCTCCGTCGTCTTAAGCCCGCGTCGATCACGAGTCTGACTGCACCTGCCACGATTGCCGGGCCGGGCCCGCATCGTGCCGTTCACGAAGGACCCGTCTGACCGGTCAGGTCCAGCCTGGCGACCTGTCCAATCCGGGAGCGCGCCACTGATCGCGTTGCGCAGCGCAGGGAGCGGATGCTCGGCATTCAGCCTTCCGGTATCGTAATCGGGCACCAGAAGCGGCACTTCCTCGCCAACCGTCACCATGCGGTTTCCGAGCCGCCCCAACCCAGGTCGAGAGAGCGAGGGCGTCTTCTCTGCCCCACACTTTACTCACACCCCGCCGGACGATGACCCCAGTTGATGGGTTTCTTGCCCAGCTGTTGGCCGCTGAAGGACGAGGCGTCGACGTGCCTGTCCGGATAGTGCAGAACACTACAAAATGGGGCCTCGAACACCGTCCCGCCCTCAGGGGTCCCGTCGGCTTCCAAACCAACCACGCTCTGGGAGAGCATCACGTGGCGCTGGTGCTCCGCACTCCACTTGAAGGTGAGCCCGATCACACTCTTGGCGACCCCCTCATCGGTATAATACACCGCCCATAACGGCTCGAATGTGGCCGTGTCGAGCCACAAGGCCACATACCCTGAGCCCGCGCGCCTGTGAGCGCGTGTTCCCACGACCAGGAAAGCCGGGCGCAGCATCCACTCGTCATCCGGAAACCAGCCGTTCCCCGACAAATACTGGGGAAAGCTGTGCCGACTGTCGAACACCGTCAGCACTGGGCTCTCACCCAGCATCACCCAGTCATAAAAATAGTACTGCCCCTCCCAGCCAAACGCATACTCGGGGGTAAGATAAGTCCCCGCCATTCTCTCTCCACGGGCACTCGATCCCTCGCGTGACCGTCGGGCCTCGACCTGATAATTATAAAATTTCTCGGCTGTGGCCTGCTGCCACGGCAACCACGCCATCATTTGGTTCCCCTTGAGCTCGTCCGGGGAGAGCATATGTGCGTGGAGGCCGAAGCCCTGCGGGCCGAAGCCATACCGTCCATTGATGACCAGAGGCCGATGGGGATTCGGGCCGGAGCCACGCAGGTCGTGCGCGATATACTCAAAGCTCCCGCCCCGATTCCGACATAACAGGTTCCAGACGGCTTTGAGCCCGGCGCGGTCGGCGCTGGGCGAGAGGCCGGGAAAAGGCAGCTCACGCCCACACCGCGTCGTATCATCAAGGTCCCCGTTCGCGGCCAGCTGATGGACGCGGTCGGAGACCGGAACATCATAGACACGGGCAGCGACCACATCGAGCGCTGGGGCCGTGCCATTGGTCGCTTCGGCGGCGAGGAGCTGGGGAGCATAGGGGGGAGGACGCCGACCAGTTGGTCAGCCGGCGAGGAGCCCAGCGGCGGCGGTGGCGTGGGGGTCTGCGTCAACCATGTCTTGAGTTCCACCGGCACCTCTTGGAGACGCCCGTCTTGAGCAAGGGGTTCTTGGGCAAAACTGACGCCTCCACCTCCGACCCACATCCCAAGTCCAACATAGCAACTCACTAGGAATCGAATACCTCGATGCATCATCGACCACCTCTCCGCTCTGCGGGTAGTGCGGGACAACGCGTCCCGGTTTGTGTCACGTGCCCGTCCGACTCTCTTCTGAACGGGCCCGCCCTGTTTCTGACAGGCCGGTTAGATATGCAACCTCAGTCACCGCGTCAAGCCAGGTTCGCCCTCTCGCTCACATTTCTGTTGGAGAAGAAAACCGTCCAGTCCGTCACAATGTCCTCTCCTCCGGCGCCACGTGCTTGTGTTCCCCCCCCTGGTATTTCGTGCTATGAAGCCGGGCATACGCATGGGCACCAAAAAGGAGACAGCATGGAACTCAGCAAAGACCAGCTGGTGTGGATGTACGAGCGCATGCAGCTCATTCGGACATTTGAAAACCGGGTGAAGCTCGAGTTCGGCAAGGGCAAGATTCCCGGCTTCGTCCACCTGTATGCCGGCGAAGAAGCCGTTGCGGTTGGGATATGCGCCAACCTGACTGACCGCGACTACATGACCTCGACCCACCGCGGCCACGGCCATTGTCTGGCCAAGGGTGTTGACCCGCGCGGCATGATGGCCGAACTGTTTGGCAAAGCCACCGGCACCTGCAAGGGCAAGGGCGGCTCAATGCATATCGCGGATATGGACAAGGGCATGCTGGGCGCCAACGGCATTGTTGGCGGCGGTCCGCCGCTGGCCTGCGGCTCGGGTCTGACCGCCAAGACCAACAAGACCGACCAGGTCACGATTTGCTTTTTTGGCGATGGCGCGTCCGAGCAGGGCACCCTGCACGAGAGCCTCAACCTGGCCGCCATCTGGAATCTGCCGGTCATCTTCGTGGCCGAAAACAACGGCTATGCCGAGTCCACGCCCGCCCACTACCACTGTAGCGTGGAGAACATCGCCGACCGCGCGGCAGCCTATAACATGCCCGGCATCAGTATCGATGGCAACGATATCTTCGCCGTCCACGAAGCCACCGCCCAGGCCGTGGCGCGGGCTCGTTCGGGCCAGGGGCCAACCTTGCTGGAGTGCAAGACCTACCGTTTCTACGGCCATTACGAAGGCGACCAGCAAACCTATAAAATTCCTGGGGAAAACGAAAAATATCAGGCCGAGAAGGATCCGATCAGCCTCTTCAAGGACAGCGTCGTGTCCCGCCAACTCGCCACCCAAGACGAACTCACGGCCATCGAAGAGCGCATCGAAGCCCAAATCGAAGCTGCGGTCCAGTTTGCCGACGATAGTCCATTCCCGGATGTCGCCGAAACCTTTACCGACGTGTACGTCAATTACTAAAAGACGCCCTGCGGTTCGGCTGCCGACCGCAGCGGGCGTTCTTGCCGGAGGGGACAATCATGGCCGAAAGACAGCTCAATTTTAATCAGGCGCTCAACGAGGCAATGCGCCAGGAGATGCAACGCGACCCCAAAGTCATCCTGATAGGTGAAGACGTCGCCGGCGGGGCGGACGTTGAGCACCTGGAGGGCGAGGACGCCTGGGGCGGGGTGCTGGGCGTGACCAAAGGACTCGTCCAGGAGTTTGGCCGCGACCGTATTCTCGATACCCCGATCAGCGAGTCGGGCTTCATCGGCGCCGCGGTTGGCGCCGCGGCCACCGGGCTGCGGCCCATCGCCGAGATGATGTTTGTCGGTTTCATGGGCGTGTGCTTCGATCAGATTCTGAACCAGGGCGCCAAACTGCGCTATATGTTTGGCGGCAAGGCTGAGGTGCCCCTGGTCATCCGCACCATCTGCGGCGGCGGCTTTCGGGCTGCGGCCCAACACTCCCAGGTCCTGTATTCCCTGTTCACCCATATTCCGGGGGTGAAAACCGTGGTGCCGGCCACGCCGTACGACGCCAAGGGCCTGCTCATCTCGTCGATTCGGGACAACGATCTGGTCATCTTTTTTGAAGACATCACCCTGGGCGCCCTCAAGGGCCCGGTCCCCGAAGATCCGTACACCATTCCTTTGGGCCAGGCCGAGGTGAAACGCGAGGGCGCCGACGTGACCATCGTGGCGATCGGCAAGATGGTCCACCACGCCCTACAGGCGGCCGAGGAACTGCAAAAACAGGGCCGCAGTGCCGAGGTCATTGACCCGCACACCCTGTCGCCATTTGACGAACAGACAGTGCTGGACTCGGTCGAAAAGACGGGCCGCCTGGTCGTGGTTGACGAATCCCACCCGCGCTGCAACGTGGCCCGGGATATTGCGGCCGTTGTCGCCGATAAGGGCTTTGATTTCCTCAACGCGCCGATTAAGACCGTCAGCGCGCCACATACGCCGGTGCCGTTCAGCCCGACCCTGGAAGACCACTATTTGCCGAACGCGGCCAAGGTCACCGAAACTGCCTTGGCCCTGTTCTAGACATCCGAGTCTCAGCCTGCACCTATGAGTTCCGTCGGCATCATCGCAAATCCACGCGCGGGCAAAGACATCCGGCGTCTGGTCGCCCACGGCTCGGTCCTCGACACCCAGGAAAAGGTCTACATCGTGCGCCGGGCCATTCTGGGTTTGGAAGGCGCCGGGGTCGACGAGATCGTCTTCTTCCCCGATCCGGCCTTGATCGGGCCGAAGGCTCTGTCGGGTATTGAGGGCAACCGAAAGGCGCGCATCCGCATGCTGGAAATGTCGGTCTACGACGAAGCGGCCGACTCGACGCGGGCGGCCGCCCTGATGCGCGACCAGGGCGTGGCGTGTGTCATCGTGCTGGGCGGAGACGGCACCAACCGGGTGGTCACCAAGGGCTGTGACTCCATGCCCCTGGTGCCCCTGTCGACCGGCACCAACAACGCGTTTCCGCGCTTTATCGAATCGACCCTGGCCGGCATGGCGGCCGGCTATTACGCGGCCCGAGGGCTGTCGGCGGACGCCTTCTCATTTCCGACAAAACGCCTGAACCTGCACCGCAACGGCAGCTTTGAGGACGTGGCGCTGATTGATGTCGCGGTCTGTGACTATCAGTTTGTGGGTGCGCGGGCGCTGTGGGAAGTCAGCCGTCTCAAACAGCTCTTCCTGACTCAGGGCCAGCCAACCAACATCGGCATGGCCTCAATTGGCGGGATGCTCGACCCCGTTCGGCCCGATGAATCCGGGGGGCTGTGCCTGCAACTTGGCGACGGTGGCCGGGCTGTCACCGCAGCCATCGCGCCGGGGCTGGTCACTGCGGTTGGCGTCCAGAGCCACACCCGGCTGCAGATCGGCGACCGGGCCCCGGTCACCTTCAAGCCATCCATCCTGGCTCTGGACGGAGAGCGCGAGATTCCGGTCGGCGCCGACGAGGCGTGGGAGGTCGAGTTGAGCTGGGACGGCCCGCGCGTGCTGGATATCGCCAGGATCATGGATGCGGTGCGAGAGGGCTGAGGGGCGACCATGAAGGTCATGATCTGCACCACCCATTTTCCACACTGTGCAGAAGTCCTGCGCCAACACCTGCCGGACGATACGATCATCGCCTGTCCGGCCGAGCAGGTTGTTGCCAGGGCGGCCGAGGCCGACGTATTGGTTCCGGCCATGTATCGGGTCGATGCCAGGGTGATTGACACCACCTCGGCGACACTGATCAACCAGTTTGGCGTTGGCATCGAGGGGGTGGATATCCCCGCCGCAACCCGGCGCGGCATCTACGTCGCCAATGTTCCGGGCCATGAGGGCGCGGGCAACGCCGCGTCGGTATCCGAGCACGCCATTTTTCTGATGCTCGGCTTGGCCCGTCGCTATACCGAAGCCCAGGCCAGCGTCCGTAAGCGCGTCCTGGGCGCCCCGCTCGGTACGGCGCTGATGGGCAAGACGGTCGCCATTCTTGGTGTCGGCAGCATCGGCCGCCAGCTCGCGCTGCGTCTCAAACCCTTTCAGGTCCGCCTGCTGGGCATCAAACAACACCCGTCCGAAGCCCTCAAACGCGAACTGGGACTCGATTTTCTCGGCACCCAGCAGGATTTGACCCAGGTTCTGGCCCAGGCCGACTTTGTGGTCTTGGCCCTACCGGTGACGCCCGCGACGCGGGCGATGCTGAACGCCGCAGCCTTCGCCGCAATGAAAGACACGGCCTTTGTCATCAATGTCGCCCGCGGCCCGGTCATTGACCATGACGCCCTGGTCGAGGCCCTGGCCCAGGGACAGATCGCCGGAGCCGGGCTCGACGTGTTTTGGGACGAACCAACCGACCCCAACGACCCGCTGTTCCAGTATAACGTCATTGCCACGCCCCACACCGCAGGCGTCACAGACCTGTCGTACAACGACATCGCGCGTGGCCTGGCCGCAAACGTGAACCGTATCCGGGCCGGTCAGCCACCGATCAACTGCGTCAACCGGGAAGCGGTGCAGGCCAAGCAGGGTTGATGTCTACACCGCCTCGGGGGATGAGGGCCGCGGTATGCGACATCTCCGGACGCTGAGCATCTGTGCCGTGCTCCTGACGCTGTGCGCCTGCCAGTCCCCTCCACCGCTCCCGCCGACCCGTTCTCCAAGTCCGCTCGACCTCTCACAGGTCGGGAGCATCTTTGGCCAGGTCCGTTTTGAGGGGCCCGTTCCAGCCCCCACCACGCTGCAACTTGGCGGCTGGTCGGCGTGCCGCGTCCAGCATCCGGACGGACTGCCAGCCGCGGCCGACCTCCTGGTCCGGGACGGCAAACTACAGAACGCCCTCGTGTCTATCACCCGTGGCTTGGGCGAGCGCGTCTTTGCCGTCCCCCAGGAACCGGTCCACAGCGATCAGCGGGGGTGCGTGTTCATCCCCCGGATTCTGACCGTCCGGGTTGACCAGCCGCTGCGGTTCGTCAACAGCGACCCCATCGCCCATAATGTCCACGGCTGGCCACAGCGAGCACAAGCGTGGAACCTGAGCCTCGGCGTCATGGGAGCCTCGCAAACGATTCGGATCCACACACCGGAAAACATCATTCCCGTCACCTGTGATATTCACGGCTGGATGCGCGCCTATGTAGCCGTTTTTGACCACCCGTATTTTGCCCTGACCGATGCCGAGGGCAAATTCTTCCTGTCCAAGGTTCCGCCGGGTGCTTACGTGCTGGAAGCCTGGCACGAACGCCTGGGCGTGCAGCGCACCCGGATCGAATTGGGACCGCAGGAACAGCGTGCGCTTGTTTTTACCTTTCGCCACACGACTGAAACTAAGCCATGAAATATATGTGGATAGGCTTGGGCGGCTTTCTGGGGGCGAATGCCCGGGCCTTGCTGGCCGACTGGGCAGCTCAGCGTTTGGGCCTGGCATTTCCTTACGGCACCTTCATTGCCAATATCAGCGGCAGTTTTCTGCTCGGGGTGCTCATGGTCGTCCTCAGCCACTACGCCCTACTGGACTCTCCCTACCGCCTGTTTTTTGCGGTCGGCTTTCTGGGAGCCTACACGACCTTCTCCACCTACACCTATGAAGCCTTCGGGCTTTTACAGGCCGGACAGGTCGGCCTCGCCTGCCTCACCCTCTTTGGCAGTGTGGTCCTCGGTCTGCTGGGCGTGGGTCTGGGCATCATCCTGGGCAGGGCTCTGCTCGGCTCAGCCTGAACCTATCGGCCCGGCACAATCCTTCTTCGCTCTTGGCTCTTGCACGAAAAGACCGCGCCCAGTATAGGACAAGAGGTCGCTCCCGACACACCGCAAGCGGTCGAAGTGCCACACCGGATACGCTCAGTCGGCAGCCTGATCGGCCGGTCGCTCGTCGTCAGTTGCCTGAGCCTCGTTGTGTCTCAGTGCCTGGCCAAACCGCGTCCTCCGGCTCCGGCCGAGCCCGCGCCCGTCCTGGCTCAGCCGGCCACCGAATCTCCCCAGGAAACCCTGCACCGTTTTAACGCGTTTCTTGACCGTGCCTGATCGCTCCCCTCTACGATGCCAGTCTACCAGTTGAGCCAAGCGCTGGTCTTCCCCGACCCTGAATGGGCCAACCCAGAGGGCGTTTTGGCCGTCGGTGGAGACCTCCGGGTCGAGCGTCTGCTGCTCGCCTACCACCAGGGCATTTTCCCCTGGTACGAAGAAGGCTCTCCGACCGCCGAGCCGGTGTGTTTTACACCCGGAAGAATTTCACGCCTCGCGCAGCCTCAAGCGGCTGGTCAGACAGGAACGCTTTACCATCAGCCTGGACCGGGCGTTCGGTCCGGTCATTCGGGCGTGTGCCGAGACACGCCTGGCCAAGGGCCAGGGCACCTGGATCACCCGCGATATGGTTGAGGCCTACTGCGACCTGCATGAGGCCGGATTTGCCCACTCGGTTGAGGCCTGGGACGGGCAGCGCCTGGCCGGCGGCATGTATGGGGTGAGTCTGGGCAGCGCCTTTTTCGGTGAATCCATGTTCAGCCGCGTCTCCAACGCCTCCAAAGTCGCGTTTTTCAGCCTCGCTCGACAGCTTGAGGAATGGGGCTTCAGCCTG